>JALUMZ010000110.1 GCA_027055635.1 Campylobacteraceae bacterium | reverse complement strand
GAAAAAAAGAAAAAAAGAAAAAAACGGTAGAAATTAGAACAGAAGTTCAAGACAAAAACAGATCAAAAAATACTATAAAAACAAAATCACCAAAAGCACAAGAGAAGCATGTGAAAAAAGGAGTAGTAAGGCAGATATACTTTTCAGAAATTCATGATTATGAAAAAAGTCTTAAATACGCTAAAGTTAAACATTTAGCTGTAAAAAAAACTAAGATTTATAAAGGTAAGCCAAAACTCTCCATAATAATAGATGATGTATCTTTTCAAAGTCAGGTTAAACAGATAAAAAAGATACCATTTAAAGTTACGCCATCTTTTTTCCCGCCTACAAAAGTACATCCGGATACTATAAAATTATCACAAGAATTTAAATTTGCTATGATTCATCTCCCACTTGAAGCCGTGGGATATACACATCCTGAACCAAACACTTTGCTTGCAAGTGATAACAAAAAAACTATCAGAGCAAGAATCCATAGAATTAAAGAGGAGTTCCCTGGTATTTATTACTATAATAATCATACAGGAAGCAAATTTACCGCAAATTTAAAAGCTATGCAAAATCTAATATCTATCATGAAGAGTGAAAATCTACACTTCTTAGATAGCCGTACAACGGCTGATACAAAAGCAGGAGTGGTTAGCAAGGTTATGCATCTAAGACTCCTCTCGAGAGATGTTTTTTTAGATAATATAGCAAAACCCAAAGAGATAATTCAACAACTGAAAAAAGCGATCAACTTGGCTAAAAAGAGTGGCTATGCTATAGCTATCGGTCATCCACACAAAAATACACTAAAAACCCTAATAGGTGCAAAAAAATATCTTAAAGATGTAAGATTAGTTTATGTTAACGAGCTTTAAATGAAAAAACTAAATTATGAGATAAGTGAATTTTCAAGTCTGAGGGATAAACCAAAAGATATCTACTTTAAAGGTGATTTATCTCTCCTTGGCAAAAGAAAAGTCTCTATCGTAGGTACTAGACACCCTATCTCTTACACTAAGCAATTTTGTTTAAATCTAGGTAATGCCCTTAAAAAAAGAGGCGTATGTGTCGTGAGCGGTGGGGCTATGGGTGTCGATGCTTTAGCACATAAATCATCATTTCCAAATACAATAGGAGTGATGGCAAACTCATTAGATATACTCTATCCAAAAGTAAACTATTCTCTACTAAAAGATATGCAAAATAAATCACTTCTTTTGAGTGAATATGAAGAGTGCACACCTGCTACGAGATATAGTTTTGTTTTGAGAAATAGACTTGTTGTCTCCTTGGGTGAAGTTTTGGTTGTGGCTGAAGCTGATCTGAATAGTGGCTCCATGAGAAGTATGGAGATAGCTAAAAAATATGGTAAAAAGATATATGTTTTTCCTCATAGATTAAATGATTCACCAGGAACTAATAAAATTTTAAAAGATGGTGATGCAACAGCGATATACGACATAGACTCATTTGCCGATATGTTTGGAAAAGTATCTAAGGTAAAAGATGAAATTTTGGAGTTTTGCACTCTAAATAACTCCTTGCAAGATGCACTAGAAAAATATGGTGATAAAATCTATACTTACGAGCTAGAGGGCAAAATAGCTATAAAAGATATGAAGATTTTTGTATTATGAGATATGCTTCTATAGATGTTGGTCTAAAGAGGATAGGGGTTGCTATATCGTTAAGAGACAAGATAACAACCCCACAAAAAGCGATATTGAGAAAAAACAGAAATCAAGCTGCAAAAGATGTAGATAGATTTTTAGATGAGTGGGAGATAGATATTTTAGTAGCAGGCATCCCTAAAAGCGGAGGCAGTAGCGAAGAGATGCAAAGAAGAATAAAACATTTTGTATCACTTTTGAATTTTAGCGGAGAGATATATTTTCAAGATGAGTATAGCTCAAGCATAGAGGCAAAAGAGATGATGCAAGGTATCACTAAACAAAAAAGAGACGGTAAGATAGACTCCATGGCAGCTAAAATCATATTAGATAGATTTTTAACCTTTTATTCTGTATAATATTCCAAAAAATTCAAAGGTTAAAGAATGTCAACTTATATTTTTGGGCACACAAATCCGGATTCGGACTCAATCATTGGAGCTATTTCACTCTCGTATCTTAAAAATCAATTGGGCGAAGAGTGTATCGCTTCTAGGCAGGGTAAAATATCTCCTGAAACTCAATTTATACTTGATAAATTTGGAGGAGAAATTCCTGTTCTTAAAACTGCTTATGCGGGTGAAGAAGTTTATATAGTAGATACTACAGATTTAGCAATTTTGCCAAAAGATATACTTGAAGCTACAGTTTTAGGAGTTGTAGATCACCATAAATTGGGCGATTTGACGACTTCCACCCCTCTTGAGTGCTGGATAAGACCAGTTGGTTGTTCAAACACTATCATAAAAGAGATGTTTGATTATTATAAGGTGGAGATTCCAAGAGATATAGCAGGGATGATGATGTGTGCAATACTGAGTGATACTGTTATATTTAAATCCCCAACTTGTACAAAAGCTGATACTAAAGCTGTAAAAGATTTGGCAAAGATAGCAGCTATAGAGGACTTTAAAGCACTTGGAATGGAGATGTTCTTGGTAAAATCTGCAGTCGAGGGAACAAGTGCAAGCGATCTTCTCTCAAGAGATTATAAAGAGTTTGCTATGGGTGATAGCAAAGTAGGTGTTGGACAACTTGAAGTTGTAGATTTGAGTGTTTTTGATGATAAAAAAGAGATGCTTTTTGAAGAGATGAACAGAGTAAAAGAGCAAGATGGACTCCATAGCATCATTTTACTTTTAACTGACATCATGACAGAGGGTTCTTTGCTTCTAACACTTAGTGATGATGAAAGTAAAATCGAAAAAGCTTTCGGAAAAAAACTAGAAAACCACGAAGTATGGCTAGAGGGCGTACTAAGCCGTAAAAAACAGATCATACCATTTTTGCAACCTCTATTTTAAATAAAATGGGGTTACTTTCTGACAACAAACATGCAAAAGTTGACTCAAAGTAGCCTCTTTATTCTTTTTTCTAAACTTTAACCCAGATTTTTAAAACAGACACTTTATCCTTTTAATACATATATTCAAACATTAACACCCAAGATGTACCTATTTACTCCCCTATTATATTATTAACAGA
>JALUMZ010000109.1 GCA_027055635.1 Campylobacteraceae bacterium | reverse complement strand
CTTTTTTTATATCTTTTTTTGTTTTATACCCAAATTCTCTCTTCTGCGCTTTATTTACTGCTGTTTTATCGGTTTTTATATATTTTGTTTTTCTGGGTTCTATTTTTTGATTCTTGTCAAATTCAGTAGTAAAAACCAAAAAAACAATAAAGATTAAAAACAGAAGAGATAATAAAAGTATCTTAAATACTCTTTTGTTTCTTAATTTTTTGCATCTATTTTCTAGCTCTTCAAAAGTTCCTCTAGTCACGAATAGCTCCGATTTCAAGTGCACTCATTTGTAAAAGACAAGGATTTATCTTATCGTGTCTTTTTATACTCTCTTTTTTAGCGTACTCTAAAAGACTCAGAAGTGAATACATAAACTTTTTCACCATTCTAAAATTCCCCTGAGTATATTTTGTGATTTTTTTTGCATAACTCTTAGAGACCATTTGTGCAATTTCACCTTGAGTATTTTGAAGTAGGGTATTTTGTATATATCTATAGACCTCACTAAAGTGAAGACCTCCATACTCTACAATTACCTTTGTTCTTGATTTAAAGTGCTTCTTTTCGAGTATAGCACTGCCCTCCTCTTTATGCATAGAGAGAACAAACTGAAATATTCTACTGTCGCTAAGTATTCTTATAAGCTCAAATTGTTCTTCATTTAGCAACTGTGCTTCATCTACAAAGATTGTATTGTCAGTTTCTCTATAGAGGTCAAATAACATCTCTTTGAGTCCGTTAAAATTTATATTTTTATTAAACTCTAAACCCTTGGCTTCAAACAGAAGCTTTAGCAAGTCTCTTTTATCAAAAAAAGGGTTATCTATAAAGATACTTAATGACTCTTTTCCTAAATCTGAACTAATAAGCTTTAGGATATAACTTTTTCCAACTCCCGGGTCTCCTATGAGAAAAATAAGAGGGGCATTTCTCTCTTTGATAGCACCTTCTATCTTGTGTCTTGCTATCTCAGCACTCGTACTATCAAAGTAGTAATTTGTATCTATCACATCTTTAAATAACTCTTTAGCTACTTTATAATCTCTCATTATCTCTCTTTTTTAGAGATACTCAAATCAAAATCGCCTAAATTTGGCTTTTTGCCTATATCAACAATATGAGGGATGAGAACTATTATCAACTCACTACTTGTTACTGTTTTTGTATCGCTTCCAAAGACTTTACCTACGAAGGGAATTGAAGATAAAACTGGAATACCGTTATTTGAAATATGCTTGGTTGTATTGATAAGTCCTCCTATCAATACTCTATTTCCATCCTTTACTTTGACTACGGAAGAGAGCTGTTTTATACTAATATCTGGGGCAAGATATGGAACACCCTTGGCATCAACATGCTCTTTGGATATCTCACTAACTATAGGATTGATTTTAAGCATTATATAGTTATCACTTGTCACTTGAGGGGTGATATCTAGCGTAACTCCTACAAAGGTTGAATCAGTCGTGTAGCTTGGTGTTGTTGTTGTTGTTCCATTTGATATGGAGGTTGTTCCCCCCTCGTCATATCTATAGTTCACTTCTGTTCCTACATTTATCACTGCCGGTTGATTATTTAAAGTCATCACTTTTGGATTTGATACTACCTTTACATCTCCTTGTGTTTTTAAGAATTTTATCAATCCTTCTATGGAAAAATCATAACCTATCATATAATTTGGCATTCTAAAACTATCTATCAAAACTCCACTTGTTCTCTGCCTATTTGCATCACTGCTGCCACTTATAGATAATTGAAATTTACTCCAATCTATGCCTGTTGTTTTACTACTGTCATATTTTACTTCTATGAGTTTTGCCTCTATGAGTATCTCTTTGTGCAATCTTTTCATCATATCTTTTATATATTTTTCTACAGCATCTAACTGTTTTTTATTGCCACTTACTGTAACCATACCTGCATCTTGATTTATAAGTGCCTTTGCCTTAGCTTTGTTATTGCCTGCATTTCTATCTAAGATACTGTTTATTTCAGACTCTATCTTAAGCCAAAATTTAAAGTCTGATGTAAAATCCATAGTGGTAGAGGAATCTTCCCCGCCATCACCTCCGGATGAGCCTGTTTTGATGGTTTTATTTGTTTTACTCGTCCTCTTTATAAAACTTACATAATCCAAGAAGTATGTCTTTGTTCTTATGTATGATATTTTTAGTATTTTTGACTTTGCATCTAGCGTATAAAATAGATTTCTATCACTTAATAGCAGATTCAAGAGCTCTTTCAAAGAAAAATCTTTGATATTTATATAGTCTAGTCTTTTCGATAGCATAGGAAGAACTCCTTTATCCTCAAAAATCATAGTCATCTTACACCCATCTGTTATATTTTCTAAAATATCTAGCGTACTTATAGCAGAATCATCACTATTTTTTACGCTAAAAGAGAAGAGTTTATTTTCACAATTTGAAAAAGCAGTTGTAAGCAAAATCAATAAAATAAGTACTATAGAATTAAATTTCATCTCTATTTATCCCTTATATCAAGAATATTTTTATCTTTTTTAAATTTTAATACCACTATCTTTCCTTTTTTTTCCAATAAAACTCTATCTTGTGATATATTTTTCACACTATAGCCAAAAATAGTATCGCCTTTTTCTACCCACCTACCATCCACAAAAGCCTTTTTATTTAAAATAGTAACCAACCTCAATCTTTTTTTGGCTTTTTGTTGTGGTATATGCGCAATATTTGCCTGAGCATTTTTCACTTTTTTAGGCACAACAAATGGATTATACTTTAAGATAGTGATAGTTGTATCTTTTTTATTTTTTATTAGACTTTTAATTCTCATATCCAAAGTAGCAGCAAATACAATAGGCAATATCAACACTAAAAGGAATATATATCTCATAGACCAATCCCATACATATCTATGATAAGTTTAAATTTTAATTTTTTATCATCCAAAAGTAGTTGCATCTTTTGAAATTTTAAAAGTCTGTTTAGATTATCTATATATGAAACAAAAGCTACTATGTCTATATAATTTCCACTTCCACCTATCTCCAAACTCTTTCTCTTTTTCAGTATAGCCTTAGATTTATCTTTTTTGACATCATAACTCTTGACATAATCGATTTCCAAATTTCTAAGCAATGAGTAGTGCAATATATCATTTATACTCTTTGCCCACTCTTTATC
>JALUMZ010000108.1 GCA_027055635.1 Campylobacteraceae bacterium | reverse complement strand
TCATGGTCTTTACATCTTCGATACTTGCACCTCTTGAGCTAAAGCCTGTAGAAGTTTTTACAAAATCAACTTTGATATCTTTACATATCTGGCATACTTCTTTGATCTCATCTTCACTTAAAAGTGCTGTCTCCAAGATTACTTTTAGGGTGACATCTTTACATGTAGAGCGTAAAAGTTCAATATCTTGTTTCACTCTTTGTGTGAGTCTTGATTTGAGATATCCAATATTTATAACCATATCTATCTCACTAGCTCCATCTTCTATCGCCTTTTTTGCTTCACAGGCTTTAGCAACACTACTCATAGCACCAAGAGGAAAACCAACAACGCAACAGAGTTTAATATCGCTTCCATCTAAAAAAGAAAATGCATCTTTTGCATAGGAACTGTTGACGCATACACTACAAAAATCATATTTTTTCGCTTCTTGGCACAACACTTCTATCTCTTGCAAAGTTGCATCTGCTTTCAAAAGTGTATGATCTATATATTTACTTAAGTTCTTCATATTTTTTCCTAAAAATTATATCTCCCGAAGTATAGTATCAAATTTTTAAATAAAGGTTAAATAAACCTTTTATAGTGTAAAATTTTCGGCATGAAATTAAACAATATTATAAATAAACTGACAATATCAGCTTCTCAAGCTTATGAAAATGCATATGCTCCATATAGTGGATTTAATGTAGGTGCTGCAATCTTAGACGAAAACGACAATATTCATAATGGTTGCAATGTAGAAAATGCTGCTTACCCAAGTGGCTCTTGCGCAGAAGAACAAGCAATCGGCAATATGATAGTAAATAGTGGTAAAATCATAAAGCACATCTTAGTCATAGGTAAATCAGATGAACTTATCACTCCTTGCGGAGCATGCAGACAGCGCATACGAGAGTTTTGTGATGCAAGCACTTTAATCCATATTTGTCATATAGAAAAAGGCTTGCAAAGAAGCTTTCACTTAGATGAGCTCTTAGCATACTCATTTGGTCCAGAAAATCTATAATCTGGAATAAATTATCTCTCTTTTATATATGGAATACCATCAGCCTTTGGAGCTATTGCTCGACCGACAAACCCTGCTAAGAGAATAACAGTTAAGATATAAGGAGATGCCTGTATCAACTGAACGGGCACTTCTCCAACAAGAGGTAAAGATACTCCTTGTAATCGCATAGATAGTGCTTCTAAAAATCCAAATAGAAAACAAGAAAACATGGCTGGAATAGGTTTCCATTTGCCAAAAATCATCGCTGCTAGTGCTATATACCCTTGTCCAGCAGACATATCTTTGATAAAAGAGGCATTTTGTGCAATAGAGATATATGTACCTCCAATACCTGTTAAGATACCTCCTATAAGTACAGCCTTATATCTTAAGAGATTGACTGATATACCAGCGGTATCAACGGCTTTTGGATTTTCACCTACTGCTCTTAGACGAAGTCCAAATCTAGTTTTAAAAAGCGTCCAGTATGTAAGTGCTACGGCAACAAATGCTACATAAACAAGCAAATTATAACCACTTAAAAGTTTTGAGTAGATATCTCCAATGATTGGGATATTAGATATCGTATCAACACCATAAAGATTGATAGGCATAAATCTAGCATCATTTGGCAATGTCGGTGTTTGTCCTGATCTGTGAAACCATGCCATACCTAAGACTACAGTAAGTCCTGAGACTATAATATTGATAGCAACACCACTTACTACCTGATCACCTTTATGAGTAATAGAAGCAAATCCGTGTATAAGACTAAGTATGAGTCCGATAGCTATAGCCGCACCAAGACCTAGCCAAGCAGAGTGAGTCACTGCCGCCACACTGGCCGCTGCAAAAGCACCAGCTAAGAGTTTGCCTTCTAGTCCAATATCAACTACGCCTGACCTCTCTGAGAAAATCCCGGCCATTGCTGCAAAAATCAGCGGTGTAGATATGCGTATGGTTGCGGAGAAGATAGAGAGTATCTCATTAAATGAAAGAAAATCCATTTTATATCTCCCCTAAATTTTTAGTTTTGTAAAAAACAGAAAATAGTTTTTCTATCCATGGTCTGCTCATATATGTTAAAGCCCCACTAAAAAGAATGATAAGTCCTTGAATAACAAACACCATCTCTTTTGAGATTATAGGCATATCAAAAGCCAACTCTGCACCACCTTGAAACAGTGCTCCAAATAAAATGCTTGCCATGATTATACCCACAGGATGATTTCGCCCCATAAGAGCTACAGCGATACCTGTAAATCCATATCCTGCTACAAAATCCAGCATAAGTTTATGCTGTACACCCATAATTTCATTTATCCCTACAAGTCCTGCAAGTCCACCTGAAATTAACATAGTAATCATAACTACTCTTTTCGTTTTTATACCCGCATATGAAGCTGCTTGCTCACTAAAACCAACCGAGCGCATTTCATACCCCCATCTTGTATGCCAAACATATATCCACACAAGGAAAGATGCTATAAGAGCAAATATAAAACTCAAATTAAGAGGTGATTCGGATATCTTAATTCCTATGTCAGCAAAAATTGCTTGCATTGATGGCAACCATGCATTATCTAAAAACGGACGACTTTGCGGTGTCATACTTCCAGGCTCTATAAATATATTAACAAGAAGATAGACCATAAGGTTTGCTGCTATAAAGTTAAACATAATCGTAGTTATAACTATATGACTACCTCGATATGCTTGCAAATAAGCAGGTATCGCTGCCCATGCTGCTCCAAAAACCATAGATGCCACAAGTGCTATAGGCACAAGCATCCATGCCGGAAGATAATGATCAAATGCCAACAACACTATGGCAACACCAAGCCCGCCTATATATGCTTGTCCTTCTCCACCGATGTTAAATAACATAGAATGAAAAGCAATGGCTACGGCAAGTCCTGTAAATATAAAGTTAGTCGCATAATAGAGTGTGTATCCAACCCCTTCGCTACTGCCGAAGGCTCCTTCTGCCATCAATTTAATGGCTTCAAAAGGATTTGCGCCAATGAGATAAATGATGACGATAGAGACACTGAGTGCAAGCATAAGATTTACCAAAGGTATAACTACAATATCAATCCACACAGGTAGAGGCTTAGATGCTTGATTCATTTTGACTCTCCTCTTTGTTTTCATATGAATTAGTCATCAG
>JALUMZ010000107.1 GCA_027055635.1 Campylobacteraceae bacterium | reverse complement strand
ATGTGTATAATTTTTTGGTTAATATTTTGTTCTTTTGGCAAAAGTGATAAAATCAAATCTTTGCTCAATTCATCTTTGGATTCCAGGATTCTTTTAATACCTTCACAAAAAAGTTCCCTGTTTTTCTTATTATTTTCATATAAAAGTTCAGATATATCTAATCCGCTGATGTCATTTGTGTCAAATATCTCCAAACACTCCTTTGAAAAACTACTTTCACATTTCAAATTTTGATCAAATGATAAAAAGCCTTCTCCCGCATTGTTTAAAAGTGCATTTACATGTGCATGAAGTTCTTCAACCTGTTTTTGTGCCGTTATATCTAATCTGATAGCACTATATCCTATATGTATTTTATCTTTGTTGTAATAGGGCGCTATAAAAGCTTTTACCCAATAAAAACCACCGTCTTTTTTGAGATTTTTTACTTCGCCTATCCATAGTTTTTCACTTTGGATTGTTCTCCACATATCCCTAAAAGCAGATTTTGGCATATCCGGATGTCTGACGATATTATGAGGTTTTCCTATCAATTCTTCTCTGCTGTATCCCGAAATCGTTTCGTATGCTTTGCTGGCATATGTTATGATACCCTTTAAATCTGTTCTTGATGCTATAACATAGGTATCAAAACTATCGATAAGTGCATCAAGCTCCTGATTTAGTTTTTTAATCTCATCTAGGCGTTTTTGTTCAACATTTCTGCTATTAATTAAGTTGATAATTTCTGTTGTTTTTTGTAAAAATACTTGATTATTAATCGGTTTGTGAACAAATTTGGTAATTCCTATATCAATCAGTTGTTGCAGTTTTTCTGATTCATTGTGAGCTGAAATCACAAGTATTGGTTGTTTGTGATGTAATTTCAATATTTCTAAACACATCTGCATACCATCCATATTTGGCATATTTATATCACTTATGACTAAATCATAGTAGCTTTTATGTTTGTCGAAGTGTTCAATATATTTTGCTAAGCCGTCTCTGCCGTCTATCGCCACATCTATATAACTAAAGAAATTACTCAGTAGTTTTGAAGTTTGTTCTCTTGCCTGCTTGTTGTCCTCTACATATAAAACTTTCAAATTTTTACTGATAGTGATTAATTTTTGCATTTCATTTTTCTCCACTTTGAACTTCATCTATAGGAGCAGGTTTTCCAAAGTAATAGCCCTGAAATTCATCAACACCCAGCTCATATACTATTTCAAAGATTTTTTCACTTGAAACAAATTCTGCTATCGTTTTTATACCTAGATTTTTTGCAAGATGCACAATTCCTTGTACAATTTTTCTAGAATTTTTATCCGTATCTATATTTTTTACCAATGTGGCATCTATCTTAATATACTGAGGGTCGATACCAACTATATAAGAAAGGTTTGAGTAGCCTGAGCCAAAGTCGTCTATGGCTACTAATGCTCCTAGTTTTTTCATTTTCTCTAGTTTTTTTGAAAAAGATTGATAATCTTTGATTTGCTGATCTTCTAAAATTTCCAGGATTACTTTATCGTTATGATTTATATCAGTTTTTTTAAAATCGCTTAGATATGTTTTTAACATATCCATCAAGTTCCTATTGTAAATATCTCCATAATCCAGATTTATGGAAAAAGAGATATTCTTATCCTCCATAAGCGCAAGTGTTTTTTCTATCATTCTATAAGATAAATCATTATATTGTTTTGTTTGCCTTGCTATATCCAAGAAATTGAAGGGTGCGACTACTTTTTTCTCTCCAAACATGTCATACTGTATGATTCTTATCAGAGATTCATACTTTATAACTTTTTTATTTCTATCCACTATTGGTTGAAAATAAGGAATAACTCTATCTTCAAGTAGTGCATTTTTGATCTCTTTTCTCCAATAGAAGTTATTTTCCAGTTTTTTTGTTCTGTCAATTTTAGAGCAATATGTACTGTATTTTTTCCCATTTGATTTTGCATTAAATAAAGCCATGTTTGCTTTAGATAAAGCATTTTTGTTTCCAAAGGACATACCGACTGTTATGCTTATTTCCAGATACTCGTTTAATGATTTTATATATATTTTATTTTTTGAGAAAAAACTAAAGATTTCATTCACTGTCTCTTCATACTTTTGTAAATCAATATACTCTACCATTTCAAAAAGTGCAAATTCATCGCCAAATACTCTAAATAAAGTGTAGTTACTATTTTCGCAGTATTGTTCGAGTAGCATTGAAAATTGTTTTAATATATCATTGCCGACCTCTATACCATACAACTCATTGTATATTCTAAAAGAGTCTATGTCTATAAGGAAAATTATAGGCATATGTTTTTCATTGCATTGTGATAACTTTTCTATTAAAGCCGATCTGTTTAGCACACCGGTCAAATCATCAAAGTATAGTTTTCTTGCTAATTCGCTTGTCCTCTCTTGCACCTTTATTTCAAGCTCTTTTGTGTGATTTATATCCTCTTTTTTAAATTTTAATTTTTCTACAATTTTATATAGTAGGGTAGAAAATTGATTAATATCTATAGGTTTTAAGATAAACCCATCAACTCCGATTTTGATAGCATCTATGAAATAGTCGGACTCATTGTGAGCAGATATAACAACGCAGGGTATATCGTCATCAATCTCCCGTATTTCCCTTAGCATATCTATGCCATTCATATGAGGCATATTTAAGTCTGTAAATATGAGATCAGGATTATATGTTTTAAACTTCTTCAAGCCATCTTCTCCATCAATTGCAACTACAATATCACTAAAAAAGTTTTTAAGTAATTTTAGAGTCTGTTCTCTGGCTTCAAGATTGTCTTCAATATATAATATTTTTAGAGTTCTGCTGAAATTGATTAAATCTTTTATTTTGTTTTTCATTCTGAAATTTCCTTTTTAGGCTTTGGCTTAAACTTCATGGTAAATATGGCACCATTTTTACCATTGTTAGCATAAATATTGCCGTTACAATGTTTTTCTATGATGATTTTAGACATATACAGTCCAAGTCCAGTTCCATCTTTTTCCATTTTGGTTGAAAAGTATGGGTCAAAAATCTTTTCTTTTATATTTTCGGGTATTCCTCCCGCATTATCTTCTATTTTTAGTGTTAAAATCTCTTTTTGACACTCAGTACTTAGTGTGATTGTTGGATTTTTAATCTTTTTTTCCATAAGTATATCTTCAG
>JALUMZ010000106.1 GCA_027055635.1 Campylobacteraceae bacterium | reverse complement strand
ATATAGGGTTATTAGAGGCTCCCTAAAGGAATTGTATTTTAAGGAGACTAAAAGTTTAGCCCTCCCAATGTTAATGAGAATTGATATTAGTTTCTGACCTTACACATTTTTTTCTCAAAAAGTCTTACTTTTTGTAGCTTTACAAGATTATCTACAATTTATAGCCTATACTTTGTATGTTTTTCAAACTACCTTTGGGCAATTTTTTTCTTAAATTTTTCATCATCAATCGTAAAGCATTCAGGCTCATATACTCTCCCTCCCAAAGTTGGGCTTCTATCTCTTCATAGCTTATAACACTATCTCTCTCAAGAAGCATCTCCAAAAATTTGACCTCTTTTTTTGTCAAATCAAAGATATCATCTTCATGTTTAATCTGTTTGTTATCTACATCATAAAACCATCCTGGGCTAAACTCTATACTACCACTGTTCTCTTTTGAAACTAAAAATTTATTTAAAGCATCTATGAGCTTAGTCTCGGTAATTGGTTTTACGATATACCTAACTAATGACAACTCTATAGCATCTAGCATATACTCTACCTCTGTATGGGCTGATATGATTAGAACCTGTGCTTTTGGATCTTTTTTTCTTATATTTTTTGCTAATTCAATACCATTCATAAAAGGCATTTTTATATCAGTTATGATTAAATCCGGTCTCTCTTGGAGAAAAAGCTCGTATGCTTCCATGCCGTCTTTTGCCAAATAGACATGCTTGAAAAACAGAGAGAGCATCTCGGCAACATTTTGTCTGACCCCTACTTCATCCTCAGCATATAAAACTGTAAAATTAGAGAGCTTTTTAAGCATCTTTTCTTCCATAAAAATCCTTTTTTAAGAAAAATATTCCCAATATCATAATATAATTTGTCTTATTTTGCAAAATAACAAGGAATTTTTTTGAATTTTTTTAAAATAAGAGAAGATAATATATCTACAGTTATCATATTTAGCTCCATGTTTATCATCAGTATGCTTGTCCTATCTATCAGCTATTTTTTTATATCAAAACAGTATGCCATACTTGATCGTGAGATAAAAGATACTAGAGAAAACTTTATAGATGCAAAGAAGAGAGAGATAAAAAGAGAAGTTGATTCTGTTGTTGAATATATAAAATATAAAAAATCTCTCAAAAACTATGATGAGAAAAATCTAAAAAATGAGGTTAAAGATTGGGTCAGAGAGATAAAATTTGGTGATGACAGAGGGAATTATATATTTATCTATAAGATTATAAATTACAGAGGTGGTAAAAGATTTGCAAAGATGATCTTAAATCCAAATAGAACAGATTTGGAAGGCAAATACATAAGTGATGATTACAAAGATGAGGATGGCAAAGAGTTTAGAAAAATTTTCTTAAAAGATATCAGAAAAAAGGGCTACTCTTTTGTTACCTATATGTATAAAAAACCGCAAACTTATAATATTCGTCCTAAAATCTCCTATTTCAAACTCTTTAAAGATTGGAATTGGGTAATCGCAGCCGGAACTTACCTTGATAATATAGATACAAACATAGCCCAAAAACAAGAAGCCCTAAAGAGAAAAATGACATTAGATATCACCTCCTCTATCGTAATCTTTCTATTTTTCTCTTTGATAGCTAATATATTTGCCATCATTTTAGGTAAACAGATAGATAAATTTTTCAAAGAGTATAACAGCGAAATACGACAAAAAAGCACTCAACTTGAAGAGCTAAATGATACTTTGGAAAAGAGGGTAAAACAAGAAGTTAAAAAAAGAGCAGAACAAGAGAGACTCTTGATAGAAAAATCAAAATTTATAGCATTAGGAGAGATGATAAGCAACATAGCCCACCAGTGGAGACAACCTCTCTCAGAACTATCTGCGATCATCTTAAATATAAAATTCAGATATATGATGAACAAACTAGATAGCGACATAATGGCACAAAAAAGCAAAGAAGCAGAGAAGTTATTGGATTATATGTCAAACACTATAGATGATTTTAGAAATTTTTTTATGCCGGATAAAAATAAAAAAGTTTTTAACCTAAAAGATTCTATCCAAAGCGTACTAAATATCATAGGCAAAACCATAGCCAACCAAAATATAGACTTAAATATAGATATCCCTAAGAATATTCAAATTTTAGGCTATAAAAACGAATTTGAACAGGTAGTTTTAAACATTCTATCAAATGCCAAAGATGCTCTTATCAATTCAGATATAAAAAATCCTAACATAAATATCTCGATATTTGAAGACAGAAATAGTGTCTATATACATATAGATGATAATGGAGGAGGGATAAAAATAGAGCCTATAGAGAAAATTTTTGAGCCGTATGTAAGCACTAAAGAGGAATCAAATGGAACCGGCATAGGTTTATACATGTCAAAAATTATCATAGAAAAAAATATGCAAGGAGTCTTGAGGGCAAAAAATCTTAAAAATGGAGCTAGATTTGAGATAGTATTGAAAATCTAAAAAACAGAGACGGCACTTGGCTAAAACCGCCTCCTAAAGTTTTTTAAATATCGGAGTATTTTTGAAATTCGCTTAGTGAAATTGTACGAAATGAAAGTAAATGAGCGGTTAACATTTTAAAATGTTATATTTTCGACTGATGGTACGCCTATAACGATACTTCTTCTGCCTAATTTATCTGTTTTTCTAATTTTTCTAGCTCTTTTTGCAAATTTTCTTTTTTTGACTATTCTGTTTGCTTTTTTTATAAAAAATAGGTCTTTTAAATTGGAATCTTTGAGTATAACATAGACAAAATCACCCTCGTTAGCTAATTTCTTAGAGTGGTAGAACTCTGCATACGGTAGTTTTGAATTGCTCATGTCCTTCCCTATTATCTTATACGCCCAGGCTTTTTTATTTTGGCTATATTGTAATTTTGAAATTATACCTTTTATACTACCTGTATATATCTTGCTAGAAGAGTATTTTCTCTTAGTTTTTTGAACTGTCTGAATCTCTATACTGTAAAGACTAGAGCTATCTTTTTGAGTTGATATATTTTCTTGCACTTTTGGAACTGTGGCCACTTTATATTCATGTCTATTTATCGTTTTTACGGGTGTAGTGCATGCTTGAAAAAAAATCATCACTATAAAAAAAATTATATACTGCATAATAAAACCTTTTGCTTAAGTACCTGACCATAATAAATGACATATTTTAGCTAAATATTCATTAATTATTTATTTTATGGTATAATAGAAACCTTTTTTATGGGGTTGACATGGCTTCGACAGGAATAGTGTCATCTTTTGGCTGCATGTCGCAAGTGAGAGACTTGCGTTAACAAACTCTCAAACAAATAACTGCTAATAACAGTAACTATCGTCCAGCTCTCGCAGTAGCGTAGAGTTTAACAAACAAGCTTAACCGCTTTGGACTGCTTCCTCCTATGATTCTACCTAATAGGATTTTGGAAGTATAATAGCTAGGTAGATATATCTTAAGATTACCTCATCTTGAGATGAAATTATGAGGTTCGTTTTGCTCTAGCTTTGCTAGTTGTGCGAAAGCAAGATTAAATTTTAACAACTATTTTAAGCATGTAGATGTCAAAAGTGGCTATTTTTGGACTCCGGTTCGATTCCGGACAACTCCACCATAACTGTTGAGGATTTTTGAATGAGAATTTTTATTTTGATATTTTTTACGATTGCCAATCTTTATGCAACTTTGCCAAATACGCAGATAGTAAAAAATCAACAGATACAGACTTTGGACGATTTTGAGGGTGAATTTGAAATATCTGACAAAAATCATGCTAAAGAGATAGATCCACTTTACGGATACAACAAAATCATGACAAATATCAACGATAAGTTTTATATACATATTCTAAATCCTGTAGCCAAAACCTATAAAGCAGTATTACCAAAACCTATAAGAACGGGTATAGATAATTTTTTGGATAATTTGATGTTTCCCATGAGACTTTTAAACAATCTCCTGCAATTCAAATTTAAAAATTCCTATCTTGAAACTCAAAGATTTTTATTAAATTCCACTATCGGGATAGCAGGTTTTATAGATGTTGCAAATGATAATTTTCATATAAAACAACACTCTGAGGATTTTGGACAAACACTAGGATATTATGGTGTCGGCAGTGGTTTTTATGTGGTTTTGCCTCTCCTTGGACCATCAAATCTAAGAGACAGCGTAGGGATTGTGGCAGATAGCATTATGAATCCCATGACTTATATGGAAAACAGGGGCTATAATCTGTTTAACAATAGCACGGAAGCACTTGGTGTAAGTGTTGAAAAAACCATAAATTACAACTCTCTACATGTAGGTGAATATGAAAAATTAAAAAAAGATGCGATAGATTTATATCCTTTCTTAAAAAACATATATGAACAGAGACGAAAAAAAGAGATATCGGAGTAAAATCATGAGATACTTAATCATCAGCCTATTTATAGTTGCAAATCTTTTTGCCCTACAAGAAAATCAAATTAAAAGCTATATGGATGAAAATATAAATTTGGTTGTAAATATTCTTCAAAAAGGCAAAGAAAACAATATAAGCAAAGAGGTACTCAGCCAAAAAATATTTAAGATATTTGATCCTGTTTTTAATTATAAACTTATGGCGAGACTATCTCTTGGCGGAAAAGTTTGGAGAACTCTCACTCAAAAGCAAAAAGATGAATTTACAAAAAAATTTACAAAAAGGCTAAAAGCCTCATATAGAAGCAAACTTGATATGTACAATGGACAAAAAATCACTGTCGAGGGCATACAAAAAGTCAAAAAAAACAGAATTCATCTACTAAGTGAGATAAAAGGTAAAAAACAAAAATATAACATAGTCTATAAATTTTACAAAGCAAAAAATAATCAATGGTTTATATATGATGTAAGCGTACTTGGAGTTAGCATCATACAGACATACAGATCGCAATTTTCTGATGAACTTAAAAAAATGAGCTTTGATGAGCTTTTAAAAAAATTAGATAAACAGGTATAAAATTATTGCTTATATCTCTTTATAAAAATTATATACTAAAGTTTCCAAAAACCGTACTTCTGTTTATACTTGCATTGGTCGCTATTTTTGGCTATTTTGCTACCAAAATGAGCATAGATGCTTCAGCAGATACACTTCTTTTAGACAATGATAAAGATTTGGCATTTACTAGAGAAATATCAAAAAGATACTATATGCCAAACTTTTTGGTAGTAACATACAGACCAAAAGCCAAGCTTTTATCAAAGAGCTCTCTTCAAACCTTAAAATCTCTCAGTAAAGACTTGGAAAATATAAAAGGCATCACCTCTGTCGTCTCCATACTCAATGTACCTCTTTTGCAGAGTCCACCAAGACCGGTGAAAGATTTATTGGAAAAAATACCTACGCTAGAAGACAAAGACACAAACAAGACATTGGCAAAAAATGAATTTCTACACAGTCCGCTTTATAAAAATAGTCTCGTAAGTAGTGATTTTAAAACTACGGCACTACTTTTATACCTAAAAGATGATGTTAAATATAAAACTTTCATACAAAAAAGAGATGAACTCAGGAAAAACAAAGAGATCGCAAAACTGTTTGAATTAGAAAAAAAACTAAAGATATATAAAGATAAAAAACGCAAAATTGTCCATGAAAATTTGATCCAAATAAGAAAAGTTTTAAGCAAATATCAAAATAGTGCTACTATGTTTCTTGGCGGTGTAAATATGATAGCAGATGATATGATAGGCTTCATCAAAAGCGATTTGGCTATTTTTGGCTCTATCCTATTGTTGCTTCTCATCACATCTCTCCTGCTTATCTTTAAAGAGATCAAATTTGTCGTCATACCGATACTTGTGTCAGTCGTATCTGTTGTTTTTACCATGGGATTTTTAGGGATTTTCGGATGGGATGTTACGGTGATATCGTCCAATTTTGTCTCTTTGCAACTCATCATAACACTCTCTATAATACTCCACTTGATAGTAAAATACAAAGAGTTGGCAAATGATGAAAACCTTAGTCAAAAAGAGTTGATACTGCAAACCGTCATATCTAAAGCAAAACCATCATTTTTTGCTATCATCACCACCATAGCCGGATTTGGTTCATTGATATTTGCCGATTTGAAACCTGTTATAAATCTAGGATATATGATGAGTATAGGAGTAGCTACCTCTTTGCTTGTATCATTTATCTTGTTTCCTGCCATAATGATACTTTTTCCAAAAAGCACAAAGCCCATATCTCACAGCAAAAGTTTTAGCCTTACAAAAATGTGTTCCGACTTTGTGATACATCACGGAAAAACGATACTGAGTGTTGCTATTTTGATAGCTATTTTATCTATATATGGCTCAAGCAAACTAAAAGTAGAAAATAGTTTCATAAATTATTTTAAGAAAAATACGCAGATATATAAGGGAATGGAAGTGATAGATAAAAAATTAGGCGGTACTACACCTCTTGATTTGATAGTCACTTTTAAAACTGCAAAAAAGGTAAAGCCAAAAGCCGACGATACCGGTTTTGATGAATTTGAAGACGAATTTGAAAGCAATAAAAATAAAAACCAATATTGGTTTTCTCCAAACAAAATGGATACCATAAGGAAAATTCAAACCTATCTCGAATCACTAAAAGAGGTGGGAAATGTACAATCTTTCGGAACTCTGTTGGAAGTTGCAAAAAAGTTAAACAAGGGCAAAAATTTAGATACTTTTGAATTGGCAGTCTTATATAACGAGCTACCCGAAAAATTTAGAAATATCATTTTAAACCCTTTTATCGATATCAAAAAAAATCAGATAAGATTTGCTATGAGAATCATAGATTCGGATCCAAACCTCAGAAGAGATGCACTGATTCACAAGATTCAAAATGATATACCAAAAATTGCGGGAGATAAAAATATAAACTACAGACTTTCAAATCTGATGGTCTTGTATAACAATATGCTCCAGTCACTCTTTGAATCACAAATAGTAACCCTAGGGGCAGTGGTACTCATACTGTTTTTGATGTTTATAATTTTATTTAGATCCATCAAGATTTCGCTGATTGCAATTGGCGCAAATATAATTCCCGTGGGCATAATATTTGCCGTTATGGGTTTTGCGAAAATCCCACTCGATGTTATGACAATAACCATAGCTTCCATCAGCATAGGAATCGGGGTGGACGATACCATACACTATATCATCAGATTCAAAGAAGAGTATGCAAAAGACAAAGATTATATAAAAGCTATGCAAAGATCTCATGAGAGTATAGGTTATGCGATGTATTATACTTCAATCACTATTATGCTTGGTTTTTCGATTTTGGTCTTTTCAAACTTTATACCGACTATATACTTTGGTCTTCTTACTGTCTTGGTGATGTTCACAGCTCTCATGAGTGCCTTGCTATTGTTGCCAAAACTACTCATAAAATACAGAGCTTTTGATTAAGAGTTTATCGCTTCTTTTATGTTTTTTGCTATTTGTGAGATTTTTTGAATTTTTTGAGTATGAGTCAGCGAGTCATCTAAAAGCACTTTCACAAAAGCACTTCCTACTATAACTCCGTCAACTCCTTTTGATTTTTCTTTGGCTGTTTTTTCGTTTACTCCAAAACCAACATATAGTGGTGTATCGCTATTTTCTTTGACCTGTTTTATGATTTGGCGCAAGTCTTCACTAACACCAGAGCCCGTTATGCCGGCATATGCAACAAGATATATAAAACCTCTGCTGTTTTTTATAACTTCTTTGACTCTTGCTTCATCATCGGTTGGGGCAACAAAGCTAACCAAAGAGAGATCGTTTTTGGTAAAA
Organism: Campylobacteraceae bacterium; assembly: GCA_027055635.1. Lineage (GTDB taxonomy): Bacteria > Campylobacterota > Campylobacteria > Campylobacterales > Sulfurospirillaceae > JAADIZ01. The sequence goes on along the minus strand of JALUMZ010000106.1, from coordinate 3,926 downwards.
GTTGGTCTATATATAAGTGTCTCTTCATGGGGAAGATCAGGAATGATAAAACCTTTAACACTACTGTTTTTTGCTATTTGGCTTATATTTTCTATGCCTTTATGGTAGAAAGAGTTAAAATATCCCATCCAGTATGTATCGATTTTATCTGCTATCTTTTCAGATATATCAAAAACATCTTGAACTCTAAAACCTCTTTGAAGAGAGCGTAGATTTGCCTCTTCTATGATTGGACCGTCTGCAACAGGATCTGAGAAAGCTATGCCTAGCTCTAAAATATCTGCTCCGGCATCTTTTAGAGCCAAAGCCAAGTCAACACTAAAATTTACATCGGGAAATCCGGCAGTGATATATGCCACCAAATTTTTTGTTTTTTTACTCTTGGTCAACTACTTCTCCAAATTTAGCGGTACTTTTATAATTAGCGGATTTAACATACTAAAATACTCTGCATCATTCTCTATATCTTTCCTATACTTTTCAAACTGATCGCTTATGAGCAAAAGCCAGTCTATAAACTCTTCGCTTGCAGGTCCTTCTAGCTCTCTTGCTTCTTCGCATACATCCTCACTTAAAGTTGAAAGTTTAATGATTGGATCTAATTTTAAAAATCCACCTGCTGATTTTAGATTGTGAAAAATTCTAAAAAGCTCTCTTATATTTTCGACAAAATACTCTTTTTTATTTAAATTTATAATCAATGGCTCCATATTTTCACACATTATAGAGTAGTGATTAATAAAATCCTCAACAATATCTAAATCAAAATCAATCTCTAATTGTGCATATAAACCCATAATTTCCTCTTTATCTTGTACATAAAAATATATTAAGTACAATTGTACCATTTTTTTGATAAAATCAAGAAAAACTAATGGATAAAATTATTATGCAAACTATAACTTCTATCAAAAACAGTAAATCAAAAACACCACTTGTCATGATAACTGCTTATGATGCTTTATTTGCGAAAATATTTGATAAAAAAGTCGATATGATTTTAGTCGGTGATAGTTTGAATATGAGTTTTAATGCAAAATCAGATACTCTTAGTGCCTCACTTGATATGATGATTTATCATACTAAAGCAGTGTGTGCAGGGGCTAAAGATACCCTGATAGTTTGCGATATGCCATTTGGAACATACACGGATGAAAACATGGCTCTAAAAAATGCCTCTAGAGTTTATAAAGAGACTGCTGCTAGCGCAGTCAAAATAGAGGGAGGGAGTAAAAGAGCTCATATCATAGAGACCTTAACTTCAAACTCTATAGCAGTTATGGGACACATAGGATTAATGCCACAATTTGTCCGAAGCGATGGCGGATATAAAATAAGGGGCAAAGATAAAGCAGATATTAAAAAATTGCTATCAGATGCAAAAGCAGTTGAAAATGCAGGTGCTTTTTGTTTAGTAATTGAGGGTGTAAAAGCTGATGTAGCAAAAGAGATAACACAAAGCGTCTCAATCCCTACCATAGGTATAGGCTCGGGAGTTGATACTGACGGACAGGTGCTCGTGTGGAGTGATGCTTTTGGATTTTTTGATGAATTTCAACCAAAATTTGTCAAAAAATATTTTGATGGTAAAAAATTGATAGAAAATGCTCTTAAAAACTATGCGGATGAAGTAAGAACAAGAGCATTTCCCACAGATAAACATATATACTAAACAAGGATAAAAATGGAAAGAGTAGTAGAGATAGATAAAATCTCATTTGAAAATGAATATGAAAAATCTCTACGACCAACTTCTTGGGATGGCTATATAGGGCAGGATAAGATTAAAAGAAATCTAAAGGTTTTTATAGAAGCTTCAAAAAAAAGACAAGAGTGTTTGGATCATGTTCTCTTCTTTGGACCCCCGGGACTTGGAAAAACAACACTAGCATATATCATCTCAAATGAAATGGAAGCAAATATCAAGATGACAGCAGCTCCCATGATAGAAAAAAGTGGTGATTTAGCTGCAATTCTCACCAATCTTGAAGAGGGTGATATGCTATTTATTGATGAGATACATAGGCTCTCACCTGCTATTGAAGAGATTTTATACCCTGCTATGGAGGATTTTAGATTAGATATCATTATAGGCAGTGGACCTGCGGCACAAACTATAAAGATAGATCTGCCCCGCTTTACACTCATAGGTGCAACTACAAGAGCCGGCATGATAAGTTCTCCCCTAAGAGATAGATTTGGCATGCACTTTAGATTGCAATTTTACGATAAATTTGAACTAGCACAAATAGTCACCAAAGCTTCATACAAACTAAATAAAATATGTTTAGATGATGGCGCTCTTGAAATAGCAAGAAGATCAAGAGGAACGCCAAGAATTGCGCTAAGGCTGCTCAAAAGAGTGAGAGATTTTGCAGATGTCAAAGATGAAGATAAAATAACAAAAAAAAGATGCGCTTATGCACTTGAGGAGCTAGGTGTAAATGATTTAGGATTTGATGAATTAGACATAAAATATCTTGAGCTTCTCATAGAAGCAAAAGGTAAAGCACTAGGCTTAAATACTCTAGCAGCTGCCCTAAGTGAAGATGAAGGCACTATAGAGGATGTTATAGAACCGTATCTGCTCGCCAACGGCTATATGCAAAGAACCGCAAGAGGGAGAGTAGCAACAGCAAAATGCTATGAACTCTTTAGACTGACTCCGCTTGAAATTGGTGGATTATTTAAAAATCCCGGAGGAGACAAGTGAATACACAAAGAAATTTTTTGATTGCATTTTTTCTTGTAGTTTTATATTGGGTTATAAAACTTTATGAACCATTTTTGATAGTTATCACTGTAGCAGCACTACTATCCATAGCAACCTACAATATCAATATATTTATAAGAAAACAGTTCAACAGTAAGGTATTAGCCGCTACAATATCGACTCTACTGCTGTTTGTACTCTTTTTTGCCCCTATTGTATATATCATCACCTCTGCCGGAGAAGTTATAAATAAGTTTGATACGACACTTGTGGATAATACTATAAATTATATCAAAAATATACATCCTCGCCTACCTGATGCCTTCTCCTTCTTTCAAAGTGATTTAGATAGTTTTATAAAAAATCTAGACTTAACAAGCATAACAAAAACTGCACTTTCATATCTAGGAGCTATAGGAAAAAATAGTGCAAATTTTTTAAAAGATATGCTTTTGATACTAATTTTTTTCTTTTTTACCACACTTCACGCAAAAGAGCTTGGCTCATATTTTAGAACTATTCTTCCTATGGAAGAGAAAAATGTAGATATAATTTTTGCAGAAGTCTCAAATGTAATGAGTGTAGTTTTTTATTCTATACTCGCAACTGCTATATTTGAGGGGGCACTTTTTGCAGTAATTAGCATAGCATTTGGCTACAATGGACTTTTGCTCGGTATTTTTTATGGTTTTTCTTCATTGATTCCTATAATAGGTGGGGCTTTGATGTGGGTTCCTTTGAGTGCTTATGCTTTTGCAAACGGCAACTACACAGAGGGAATAGTCATAGCTTTGTACTCTATTGTAGTCATCTCTATCGTAGCAGATACTTTTATCAAACCTTTTATTATAAAATTCATAAACAGTAAACTCTCAAATATCAAAGCAACAACAAATGAAATGTTGATATTTTTTGCTATATTTGCCGGCTTGACCACATTTGGTTTTTGGGGAATGATACTAGGTCCTGCCATCACAACTCTATTCATATCTTTGATGACTATGTTTAAGACCCTAAAAGACAAGGGGTTAGATATATAAGAGACCGCTATACAGTAGCACGCCCTAAGATTTCCTGACACTCTTTTAGCATCTCTATTATCTTTAAATGTCTGCTTTTTGCTTTATTAACAAAGTCTATCTTCTGCTTTTTTAACTCTTTGAAGTTATCTGATATCCTATCATAATCAACACTTAGAAAAGTTCTGTTTTTC
>JALUMZ010000105.1 GCA_027055635.1 Campylobacteraceae bacterium | reverse complement strand
CCGCTGGTACCGCAAACCAGTGCTCTATCCAGCTGAGCTATGGGCGCACGCCAAGAATGAAGAGTGGAATTATACCCTAATTTTCTATAAAAATCAAAGAGTTTTTTTATCTTTTTTTTGTTGAATCAACAAACCAATAATAATTAGTACAAGCCCTATAAGTGTAGAAACCAAAATTTGTTCTCCAACTAAGAGGTCTATAAAAAATAACGATAAAAATGGAGAGATAAATATCAAATTTGCAATTTTTGAACTACTGCCTGTAAGTTTCATAGCATTTAACCAAAGTATATATGTTATACCCATTTCAAAACATCCTATATATACTGAGCCTAATATTCCATTTAAATTTGCATCAAAAGAGATTGAAAACAAAAGCATATAAAAAAATATAGAGATAAAACCACTTAAAAAGCTGACAAAAAGAGAGATAACTTGATCCACATCCAATTTTATATTATAAATCCAATAAAGAGACCATAAAATTGTTGAAGAAAAAGCCAAAAACACACCAAAAGCCGATGAAAAACTAAAGGTAAAAATATCACCATGTGTAGATATAATCAAAATACCGACATAACAAATGATTCCTGCTATAAAATCATAAATAGTTAATTTCTGTTTTAAAATAAAAAATGACATATAGCTAAGTGTCAATGCCCAAGTATAATTGATGGGTTGTGCAACTTGTGCAGGAAGTAAATCATAAGCCCTAAAAAGTATCAAATAGTACAAAAAAGGGTTTATAATGCCCAAAATTGCTAATTTTATATAGTCACTCTTTGTATAGCTAAATAATAGTTGTAATTTTTTATCTTTTAAAATAATCAAAAATAGTATAATCAAGGAAAAAAGTACGGAGTAAAAAAGCAGTTGTACCGGTGAAAAATATTGTAATGTAATCTTAAATGCACTAGCAACTGTTGACCACAAAAAAACTGCTGATAAACCATAAAGGTAAGATTTTTTCTGATTTGTTACTATTCTCATTATGAATTATACTATATTTTTAGCAATCATTAGATAAAATTACCAAGGTAAAATACGAAGGTTTAAAATGAATGATAAAATAATAGCATATCAAGGAGTAGAGGGAGCATACTCACATCTAGCATGTAAAAAAGCATTTCCAAAATCAATATCAATTGCTTGTGAAAGTTTTGAGGATGCTATGAAGTTAGTAGAAAACAAAACAGCCGATTTTGCAATGATTCCAGTGGAAAACTCAACAGCAGGTAGAGTGGAAGAGATATATAGGCTCATACCAAAATCGTCCCTTTTTATTGTCAATGAACATTTTGAACCCGTAAATCACTGTCTTCTTGGCATAAAAGGATCTAAGCTTGAAGATATCAAATATGTCGGCTCACATCCTCAAGCTCTTGCACAATGCTATAAAAATATCATAGATTTTAATCTTACCGCAGTTGCAAAATTTGATACAGCAGGGTCTGCTAAAGAGGTAAAAGAAAAAAATGATAAAAAATTTGCTGCTATTGCATCAAAGTTGGCTGCAAAACTTTATGATTTAGAGATTATCAAGGAATACTTTGGTGATTTAAGAGGAAATGTTACAAGATTCATAATTCTATCAAGAGAAAACACAATACCAGAGTATAGCAAAAACAAAAAATATATCACATCTCTTATCTTTCATGTACGGGATATTCCAGCAGCACTCTATAAGGCACTAGGTGGGTTTGCAACAAATAGTGTAAACTTACTTAAACTTGAAAGCTACTCAATGACCGGCTCTTTGCAAGTCAGTAGATTTCACATAGATATAGAAGCACATCCAAAAGAGAAAAAGCTAAAATTAGCTCTAGATGAACTGAGCTATTTTGCAAAAGAGATAAAATATTTAGGGGTGTATGAAAAACATCAGGGTAGGGAAAATTACAAACTTATATAAAAAATTGACTTATTGCGATATAAGGATACGCCATAAATCTCAATAAAAGAGGTGTTAAATGAAAAAGATAGTTTTACCTGCAATTGTTGCATTAATGGTTATATTCTCGTTGTTTTTGTTACCTTATCTATTACCAAAAAAGAAGTTTCAATTATATAGTGATAGTGATTTAAGAAAAATTGCACTTTCAAGGAATATGCTGCCTATTCCTTCAACCTATAAAGAACTTTTAAAAGTTATAAACAATACAAAAAATCCTTTAACAAAAGATAAAATTTTACTAGGTAAACAACTTTTTTTTGATACAGCTTTATCAAAAGATAGAACTATAAGTTGTGCAACATGTCATATACTTAACAGCGGGGGAGATGATGATAGACCTACTGCCATAGGTTATTTAGGACAAAAAAATCCTAAGCATTTAAACTCACCGACTGTATTAAATGCCGCACTTGCAAAAGCACAATTTTGGGATGGTAGGGCTAAAGATGTAGAAGAACAAGCAGGTGGTCCTATACAAGCTCATTTTGAAATGAACCTCACACAAAATGAAGCTATAAAAAGAGTAAAACATAATCCTTACTATGTATCAATGTTTAACAAAATTTTTCCTGCTGGCATAACATTTATAAATATAACAAAAGCAATAGGAGCATACGAGAGAACACTTCTTACAAGAAGTAATTATGATAAATTTTTAGAGGGAAACAATAGTGCCTTGAGTGATAAAGCCAAGAAGGGATTTGGACTTTTTATCAATCTAGGTTGTAAAGGATGCCATACAGGTATGAGTGTTGGGGGGCAAAGCATACAAAAATTTCCCCTTAGAAAATGTGCTAGCGTATATGATTTGCAATGTATGTTAAGTAATCAAAAATTTCCTTTTGAAAATGTGGGTGGTTTCCTCGGCAAAGATAATCAACAGAAGTTTCGTGTACCGATACTGAGAAATATTGCTAAAACTTCACCCTATTTTCATAATGGAGCTGTTAAAAAATTGGAAGATGCTGTCAAAATTATGGGGAGGCACCAAATTGGTATTGAACTTACTAAAGAACAAACTAGTGATATTGTAGCTTTCCTAAAAAGTTTAAATGGTGAAATTGTTGATTATAATATTTCAGTTAAGAAATAAATTTTCAATAAAGAAGTTAAATCCAAGAATCCGGCAGCGACCTACATTTCCACAACAGTAAGCTGCAGTATTATCGGCGATGAGTTGCTTAGCTTCTAGGTTCGAAATGGGACTAGGCGTTTCCAACT
>JALUMZ010000104.1 GCA_027055635.1 Campylobacteraceae bacterium | reverse complement strand
GAGTTAAATCCTAGAGTTTTAAATCATATATCTGTTAGTGCTAAATTGATTTCTCAAATCTACAATACTCTCTCCTTTGTAGCTTTTAATGATATAGATGAGAGGTATGATGAAAAGTTTGACCTTAAAGATTTGGTCGAGGAGAGTGTGAGATTTTTTGATGAGATTGTAAAGAGCAGAGGTAATAGTATCAAATGTTCACTTCAAAGCACGGTTGTTTACCTAGATAAAAGCAGAATGCAAAAAGTGATAAACAATCTACTCTCAAATGCATTAAAGTATTCATTCCCAAAAACTCCTATAGAGGTAATCTTAAAAGATTACACTTTATGTGTTATCAACGAAGGAGAGGGCATAGATAAAGAAGACCAAAAAGCAATCTTTAAAAGATTTGAGAGAAGAAACAAAAATGAGGGAGGTTTTGGTATCGGTCTAGATATCGTTCAAAGTGTTTGTGATGAGTATGGCATTAAGATAGAAGTGGAGTCAGTCCCAAATCAAAAAACTACATTTTTCCTCAAATTTCCTAAAACTTACTAAACTGATTTTAACTACTGACCTTACGCGCTTTTTTCTCAAAAAATCCTATTTTTCGTAGCTTTAGGGGATTGTAAGGACGGTATTATTTATTGTAAAAACTTAAGGCAGTAAAATTCCTCTTAACATATAGTATAACATGGCTGCTAAAACCCCAGCAGCAGGTACTGTTATCAACCATGCAGCTACTATCATCTTTATGGCAGATCGTTTTACAAGTTCGTGTTTTTTTACTACTTTTACAGCTTTTTTTTCTATCTTGCTCATATGGACTTTGCCGGCATCTATTTTGTTTATGACTTTTTTCTCTTCATTGATTTTGCTCATGAGATTTTTTATAAGGTATGGATCTACTTTTTTAAGCTTACCTAATGATTCTAGTTCATTTTTATACTCTTCTAATTTTTCCATTTGCTCTTGAAGATGAGTTTTTTTGATCTCCTCTTTTATCTCTTGGACTTCATTTCTTGTTAGGTACTCTCTTAAAAAACCTACGCCAAAAATACCGCCAAGAGCTATATGCGTTGAGCTTACGGGGAGTCCCAATTGACTTGCTATGATGACTGTGATAGCAGCTGCCATAGCAACACAAAAAGCTCTTATCTGATCTAACTCGGTTATCTCGCTACCTACTTTTTTTATCAATTTTGGACCATAAAGTGCTAATCCAAGTGAAATACCCAAGGCTCCTACTACCATAACCCAAAGAGGTATATGGGCTTTTGCAGAAAAGCTACTATTCATGATAGTATCATTTATAGCTGCAAGCGGTCCTACTGCATTTGCAACATCATTTGCACCATGTGCAAAACTGAGTAATGCAGCTGAAAATATAAGGGGAATATTGAAGAGTTTATTGATAGCAACTCTAGTATTTGGAAGTTTATCCGCAGCTCTTAAGATAGAAGGCTTTGTTAAGAAATACAATAGCAGTGCAATTGCTAAACCAGCTGTACTTGCAGTTATAAAATTTAGTTTGATTATGTGTTTAAAACCTTTTAGAAGTATATATGTAGAAAATGCCCAAGTCATTATCGCTATAAGTATAGGCACTATTGTTTTTGCGGCAAGTCTTTGGTCATCTTTAAAAATTATAGTTTTTTTGATAAAAATTAAAAATCCAGCAGCAATTAATCCTCCGAGTAGAGGGGAAATCACCCAGCTAGCTACTATTGCTCCCATTTTTGACCAGCTTACTATGCTCCAACCAGCTGCTGCTATACCCGCACCCGTTACTCCGCCAACTATAGAGTGAGTTGTAGATACCGGAGCCCCAAAAGCAGTTGCTAGATTGAGCCATAGTGCACCTGCAAGAAGTGCTGCCATCATAATCCATATGAAAACATCAGCATTTTGTATAAGGGCGGGATTTATGATACCTTTTTTGATAGTTCCTACAACATCACCACCGGCTATAAGTGCTCCTGCTGATTCAAAAGTTGCCGCTAGTACAATGGCCCAAAATATACTCAGAGCATTTGATCCTACGGCGGGTCCAACATTGTTTGCAACATCATTTGCACCTATGTTCATTGCCATATAAGCACCAAATATAGCAGATATGATAAGCAATATACCGTTTGTAGTACCAGTAGAAAATGAATATACATAGTAGGCAACAAATAAAACAAAAGTTATGCTTAGCAATATGCGAGGAAAAAGTTTATCAGAAGTTTTGTTTGGTTTTTGCATATAAGCGACGGATTTAAGATCCATAAATATCCTTAATATTTATATTTTTCACGGGAATTATACTTTTTATTTGTTTAATTCTCGTTTGAGCGCCGTCAAAAGTTCATTTTGTTGTTTTGATATATAATCCCTGATTCTTGTTTTTTCAATTGTTGTCGGTGATATGGTCACTATAATACGATTGTCTATGATGCTGAAAATATAAGCTTTTATTTTTATTGGTGAGAGAAAATTTTTACTGTTTGGTAGTTGAAATTTTATCTCTAACTCTTTATGGAAAATATTTTGATTTAGTATATCTCTAATCTGATTTGGAGTGCTACCAAGTGATATTGAGCCCTCTGAAATGCTTAAAATAGTACCCTCGGCTACTTTTTTATTCTCTTTGGTGATTAGAACATGAATTTTTTGATTTGGTTCAACTCTTATATCTGCTCTGGCTATTGGTGAGTTATCTATAAGTTCCAAATTTCCCAATATGAGTAGTTGTTTTTGTGTGTCTATTTTTAAAATACTTGCTTTGATTATATCTGGAATCGAATCATGCTGAAGAAAAGTAAATTTTTCTTTTTGGTAAAATGATAATTTTTCAGCCTTTATTTTAACTTGCATTACGCCTTCCGTAAAACCGACAATAGTTACTTTTTCACTTAAAGGTATGCCCTTGTAGATATTGTTTAAACTGATTTTATTGGATTTTGTAAAGATGTTTTTAAATATCTTAAAAAGATCCATAGAATCATAATAATCAAAATCAACTGTTCCATAAAAAATCTTTTTTGAACTGGACAATTTTGACATTATGTAGTATTTGTCTATCCTGTCCATTATATTTTTATATCTATCCTCTTGGTAATTGATAGTGATACCTATATCTTTTATTTCAAAATCAAACCTATTGCCTATTTGATAATTTAGTTTATTTATAATTGCTTTTGCCTGATAA
>JALUMZ010000103.1 GCA_027055635.1 Campylobacteraceae bacterium | reverse complement strand
CCATTTCGAACCTAGAAGCTAAGCAACTCATCGCCGATAATACTGCAGCTTACTGTTGTGGAAATGTAGGTCGCTGCCGGATTCTTGGATTTAACTTCTACTTTTTTAAATCCCTTTTTTACTTATATAATTTTAAATTTCATTTAGTATGTTTCTTTAGTGGTTTGAGGTAGAAAAGATGTGGTTTGTTGTCTCCGTATTCTATTTGTGAATATTCTCTCTTTTTTAATATTTGACTTATTTCACTATTTTCATCATCTAAATCACCAAATATTCTTACTTTTGCAGGACATGTTATCTGACAAGCTGTTGTACTCTCGCCACGAGCAAGTCTAGTGTCAGAGCAAAATATACATTTATCTGCAAATTTTCTTTTAGTATCCACATATCTTGCTTCATATGGACATATATCTATGCATTTCATACATAATATGCAAGTAGAGAAATTAGTTTGGACTATACCATTTGCATCGTGACTAATAGCATTAACGGGACAAACGGGTAGGCAAAATGGATTTGTGCACTCTTGGCATTGATGAGTTGGCTTAAATGAAGTTCTATCTCTTTTTAGTGAAAAGTAGTCCCCCTCTAAATCTTCAGAATGTATCCAAAGTCTATGTTTATCCGCTCCAAGCTCTATACCATTTTCTTCTTTGCAGGCTACTATGCATGCCCTACAGTTTATACAGAGTTCATAGTCAAAAGCCATAGCGTATTGCATCATATTTTCCTTATTTCGACATTGGTTTCATTCATTATTGCGTCACCATAAACCATTTCTATCTTGTCTTCTATGATTTCATTGTCATTTGCACCATTTCCATATGCATTAGACAACTCTTTTGAGCTTTCACCAAAGCCATGTGCAAAAAATAGATTATCAGGTGCAATTTTATTTGTTGGATATGCTTTAATATTAATTTTTGATATAGAACTTTTTACCTCAACCAAATCACCAAGCTTTATATTTAGTTTTTTTGCAACTTTATTGTTTATCCAAAGATGATTGGTTGATAGTATATCTCTTAGCATTTCATTGTTTGCTGTAGCACTTTGTGTAAAGTATATATATCTTCCTGTTATAAGTCTGAATTTTCCACTAGGCACAAAGTAGTTATATTCATCTCTCCATACTGGAAAAGAGTCGAGACCGTATTTTTCCATTTTAGGCAGTTTGCAATTTACACGATAATCTATATCTATTGTATAATAACGCTTATTTGTTGGATAATACTCATAGCTATTGTTAAATAATTTCTTATTAAATATTGATATATTTGGATACCATACACCAATATTTTTTAATGATTTGTATGCCTCTATTCCATAAGTTTTTACTATCATTTCCCTGTTTCTTTGTTCTATAGGTTTTTTATAGAGTTCACTCAAGTAGTAGCCACCTTCATTATAAGCCTTTTTTTCTCCAATCTCTTTTATGGAATCTCGTAGCGCAATATCGTATTTTTTGCTTATTTCAAAAAGAGGTTTGCTAAGCTTATCTCCTAATCCCTTTAAGATTACATGTAGAGGTTTGCTCTCATATAGTGGCTTTATGACTTGATTTCTAAGCGCAATAGAAGGCTCAAGTGAGTTAAAACTAACTGCCAAATCTTCTCTTTCAAGATATGTGCACTCTGGCAGTATAACATCAGCGAGCATAGCAGTATCGCTTGGCATTGTATCTATTACCACCACTAGATCTAACTTTTCTAAAAATTTTTGAGTTTTCAAGGTATTTGGAATACCATGCATTATGTTATGTTTTCTTACAATTAAAGCTCGTATTTTATATGGCGAAGTATTATTTATGATCTTTTCTCTAAAATTTAACCAACTTCCAGCTTTTGCTGAACCATAAGCTATACCATCTAAATCAAATCTGTCTTGTGTATTTGAGTAGAGGGGTTCATTTACTTCTAGACTAGGAAGCTTTAAAGGTTTTCCATATATAATCCCGCCTTTTTTGTTTAAATTTCCTGCTAGTGCATTTAAAATTGCCATAGCTCTTCTAAATTGAAAATCATTTCTACTTCCTACACTTCTTCTTCCCGGATAAAACAGAGGATTTTTTGCACTAAAAAATTCTTTTGTTATCTGCTCTATCAAAGATGCATCTATGCCACATTTTTCCTGTGCCCATTTTGAGTTATAATTGCTTTGCAAGATTAGTTTTTTGTATTCATAAAAGTCTTTGAAGTGTTTTTTTACAATTTTTTTATTATACAAACTATTTTTGAATGCTATATAAGTCATTGCGAGACAAAATGCCAAATCGGTTCCCGGCTTGATTGGAAGCCATACATCTGCCTTTATGGCACTAATAGTACACCTTGGATCTATGACGATAACTTTTCCATCTCTTTTTTTGGAAAGCTTTATGCTATCTGGCGTAATTAGCGATTCGAGTCTGTTTGAGCCTGCAAAAATTATATAGTCGCTTCCTTCAACATCAGGTTCACCGACTGTTCCTATCGTTAAAAGGTATGCCCCTAGTCTTGTATTTAAGCAGATTGAACCCTCATCTATAAAGTTTGAACTACCGATTTTTCCACCAAAAAACTTTATCATCTCCTCTTTTTCAAAACCTTCACCATTGCAGTATGCTATGGTTGAACGATTGTCTTTCTCTTCTTCTAGAATAGACACAAGGGAGTTCTTTATAAATTCATAAGCTTCATCCCAAGTGACCCTTTTATATCTTCCATCCCCTCTTTTGCCAATTCTTATAAGAGGATATTTTAATCTATCCCTATCATAAAGGGCTTGAATACCCGAATTTCCCTTTGGGCATAGCATATTTTGGCTTTTTGGGAAGTAGGGATTGGGATCTAATTTGGTGACAATTCCTTTCTCTACCCTAGCAAAACCGGCACATTTATTTCTGCATATATTACACAAATAAGGAATATTTTTGGCTTTAGAGATAGATGTTTTGGTTGTGTTTGGTATATTAAAAATATCTATTTTTGTTTTTTCAGCTCCAAAAACAGTTGAATAACTTCCAAATATGCTAAGTGCTATACTCTGTTTTAAAAATCTTCTTCTTGATGTCTCTATAAGCATTTCACGCCTTCAAAAAATTAAGGATACCTCTAATAACCCTATGCACTGATAGCTTTATTGGAGGTATCCTTTATTTATTATACATTATAATCGTAAATACCATATATTTATTTT
>JALUMZ010000102.1 GCA_027055635.1 Campylobacteraceae bacterium | reverse complement strand
GTCTTGCAAATATCACCTCATCAATTTTTTCTATTTCATTTGCCAATTTATCCTCAATGTTTCCATTTATATTTATAATATTATAAGCTATATCACCTCTGCTTCTATTAAGCATATTTAGTATATTAATATCGTTACTTGCCAATATAGATGTTATACTCTCTATCATTCGAGGTATATTTTTGTTGGCTATAACAAGTCTTTTTCCTATAGGAGATCTTGGCATAGATGCATTTGGAAAGTTGACAGAATTGACTATATTGCCATTTTCTAAAAACTCTTTTATCTCATCAACTGCCATAATTGCACAATTCTCTTCAGACTCTTGTGTTGAAGCTCCTAGATGAGGTACCGGAATGATACCCTTGATTCCTAAAAGCTCTTTTTGTGGAAAATCCGTGATATATGAAGATACTTTTTTGTCTTCTATGGCTTTAATAATATCTTCATTATTTACAAGTCCACCTCTTGAAAAATTTATAATTTTAACTCCATCTTTGCATTTTTTCAAAGAGTTTTTATCTATCATATCCTTAGTGCTTTCAAGCAATGGAACATGTATCGTTATATAATCAGATTTTTCAAAAATTTTATCTAATGAGGTTGTTTTTTTGACACGATTTGACAAAAGCCATGCTCCATCAACCGACAGATAAGGATCATACCCTTTTACCTTCATTCCTAAATCCAAAGCACTATTTGCTACCATAGCTCCTATGGCACCAAGTCCTATGACTCCGAGTGTTTTTCCTTTTATCTCACAACCGGCAAAATTTGACTTGTTTTTTTCAACCAAAGATACTACATCATTACTATCTTTGATGCTCTGCACCCACCCAACACCAGAAGTTATATCTCTTGAAGTTAGAAATAAGGACGCAACAACTAGCTCTTTTACTGCATTTGCATTTGCTCCGGGAGTATTAAAGACTACTATACCTTTTTTACTGCAAACATCCAAAGGTATATTGTTAACACCGGCTCCGGCTCTTGCGATTGCTTTTAAGTTATCATTAAATTCATAATCATGCATTTTGAAGCTTCTAAGCACTATCGCATCTGGTTCTATATTTTCATCATCTAGTTTATAATCTTCACCAAATCTGTCCAAACCTGTTGGTGATATTTTATTTAATGTCTTTATTTTATACACGCTTTTCTCCTAATTGTGTTTTTTCGCAAACTCTTGCATAAGTTCTACCAGTGCCTCTACTCCCTCTTTGCTCATGGCATTATATATAGATGCTCTTAGCCCCCCAATGCTTCTGTGTCCTTTTAAGCCTATCATATTTGCTTTACTTGCCTCTTCTAGGAGTTGCGCTTCTAGTTTTGCATCTTTATCTTTGATATTAAAAGATACATTCATCAGACTTCTAGAATCCTTTTGCGCATGTCCTACATAAAAGCCACCACTGTTATCTATAGCATCATATAAAATTTTAGCTTTTTCTCTGTTTAGCTTATCTATAGCTCCTATGCCACCCTTGCTTTTGATCCACTCTAAAACTAAGTTTAGTATATATATACCAAATGTTGGAGGAGTATTGAAAAGTGAGTTTGAGTCCGCATGGGTTTTATATCTAAGCATAGTAGGTACACTGTCTTTTACTCTATCCAATAAATTTTTTCTTACGATAACTATTGTGACACCAGAAGGTCCTGCATTTTTTTGTGCACCACCAAAAAGTAGATCAATCTTGTTCCAATCAATTGCATATGAGAAGAGATCACTTGAAGCATCTACAACTAATGGTGAAGCTGTAGAAGGAAATTCTCTGTATTGAGTTCCATAGATTGTATTATTAGATGTTATATATGTGTAATCACAATCATCATCAAAATTTACTTCCGGAATATGATCAAAATTGCTCTCTTGTGAAGTAGCTACGATTTCTGGCTCTATCCCTTGTATTTGAGCCTCTTTTATGGCTTTTTTTGACCAAGCACCGGTATTGGCATATTGTACTTTTCCACCCTCATAAAGATTTAGAGGTGCCATTGCGAACTGCATAGATGCTCCACCTTGCAAAAATAGAACTTCAAAATCATCCGGCAACTTATATAGCTCCCTTATATTTCCTATAGCACTCTCATGAACATCATCATAGAGTTTTGAACGATGTGAAGCTTCCATTATTGAGATTCCACTATCTTTAAAGTCTATCAACTCTTTTTGTACAATTTCTAAAACTTCTGTTGGTATTGTTGCCGGACCGGCACCAAAATTATATGCTCTCTTCATAGTTATTCTCCTAATTATTAATTTTTTAATGAAATAAAACCGAGCCTATGCGAAGCATATTTGCTCCACACTCTACAGCCAGCTCATAGTCACTACTCATACCCATAGAACAATATTTAGCCCCATTTCTCTCTAGCTTCTCATATATAGCATAAGTTTTATCAAAACTATCTTTTATCACTCTCTTATCCTCGCTGTGTGCTCCTATACTCATGACGCCTTTTAGATTGATACTGCTACATGTAGAGTTGATTTCATCATAAACATCTATGGCAATCTCAGGCATAACACCAGCTTTTTGTTCCTCTTTTGCACTATTTATCTGTAAAAGTGCATTTAGAGTTTTGTTTTTAATTTTCAATCTCTTATCTATCTCTTTTGCTAATTCAAGTGAGCCAAGCGAATGCATAAGTGCGGGATTCATATCGATAAGTGCATTTATTTTGTTTGTTTGAAGCCTTCCTATAAAATGCCACTCTATAGGTAAATTGCCCAATAATCTAGTTTTTTCTTTCAAATCCTGAACTCTATTTTCTCCAAAGGCTCTCTGCCCTATATCATATACCTGCGAAATTGCATCGGCTTTAACACTTTTGCTTACAGCTATAATCTTCACAATTTGATGTTGGTTTACCCTTACTCTCACAGCCTCTATATTTGTTAAAATTTCATCATATCTCTTCTCATAATCAAATAGTGACATATTAACTTCCTCCTATCAGTCTATTGATATCATTAAAAATTGTAAATGCCATCAATGATAGCAAAAATGCCCAGCCTCCAAGTGTCAAATAGTAAATAACTCTTTGACTTGGTGCTTTTTTGGTTACCATTTCATACAGATTAAACATAATATGTCCACCATCAAGTGCCGGAATTGGTAATAGATTAAGAACTCCTAAATTAACAGAAATCAAAGCGGTCAATCCAAAAAGAGCAACTATACCGATAGAACTTGCCTTAGCAGTTACTTGAACAATAGAGACTATACCACCTAAATCCTTTGCGGGCACTACACCCTCTATTAATTTTTGCAGACTTTTTACTATCATGGTTGTAGCATTTTTTGTCTCTTCTAGTGCAAAAGATATACTTTGTATCAAGCCATACCTGAGTGTTATAGTTTTGCCCTCTGGTGCAATGCCTACCATCTTTTTTTTCATAGTTTCGCCAAACATATTTTTATAGACATGAGCTTTTGGAGTAACTCTGATTTTCAGTATTTTATCTGATCTTTTTACTTCAAAGATTAAAGCTCCATTACTTTTTTTAATCTTTTTGCTTAGTTCATCCCAAGTTTTAATTTTAACACCATTTATAGAGAGTATCGTATCGCCATTTTTAAGTCCACTTTGCAAAGCAGGGGACTCTTTTGAGATATTTCCTATTATCGGTGCAAATTTTGTAACACCAATATTTCCTATGGCCATATATAAGAAAAATGCTAAAATAAAATTTGCAAATGGGCCGGCAAACAATATAAACACTCTTTGCCAAGGCTTTTTAACATTGTAGCTATCTTTGTCATAGCTTACTTTTGTAGGATCTGTATCATCTTGACCTTTCATCTGCACATACCCACCAAGCGGTATTAAGCTTAGGGCATATTGTGTATCCCCATAGGTTTTTTGATATATCTTTTTCCCAAATCCTATGCTAAACACCTCTACTCGCACTCCAAAAAATCTAGCAGCCAAAAAGTGTCCGAGTTCATGAAAAAATATCAAAAACGAGAGGACTAAAAGCGATATTAAAGTACCCATTACGATGATGCCTTTGTGATATAGTTTGACACATACTCAAAACCTGAATAGAGTGTCAGAAATACTGCAAACCAAAGCAGTATATTTGCCCCTGGCCAATTCATCATCAAAAAGCCAATTGCAAACATCTGTGCAACGGTTTTAACTTTTCCAGCCATAGAAGCTGACACACTGTATCCTTTACTAGCACTCGCAACTCGAATGCCGGTTATAAAAAACTCTCTTGTAAGTATCAGATAAATAGCCCATGGATTTGCTCTGTCTATCACCATGAGACCTAAAAAAGCAGCCAAAACAAGCATTTTATCAGCTAGTGGATCAAGTATAGCACCAAGTTCTGTTTTTTGATTCCACTCTCTTGCTATAAAGCCATCAAAAAAATCTGTACTACTTGCAAGGACAAACAGAAGTGCAGCAAAATAATCAAGCCAAGAAGTATGAATACCATCTAATAAAAAACTATCTCTATCTACTAAAAACCAATACATAAGCGGTGCCATGGCAACCCTAAGAAGGGCTAAAAAATTCGGAAGATTGAGTATCATTTAAATGTTGTACCACCATCTATCAAGAGTGTATGTCCTGTTATCCATGAAGCTTTTTGAGAGCATAGAAAAAGGGCAGCTCCTGCTATATCTTCAGGTTTACCCATTCGATTTAGGGGAGATAAATCTGCTGTTTTATCTTTAACTTCTTCATAGTTTGTAAAAGCCTTTAGGGCATCTGTCTCTATAGGTCCACCGCTGATAGCATTTACTCTAATACCCAACTCTCCCAATTCAGTTGCACCATATCTCACCATAGCCTCAACAGCAGCTTTTGCGGCACCATGACCCGCATAATTATCTATATATACCCTATTGCCCGTTGATGAGAGAGATATGATACTTCCACCACCAACTTTTTCCATTCTTTTTGCTGCCTCTTGTGCTCCAACCACGAAAGCATCTACAGTTGCTGTAAATATATTATTTAAACCGCGAGGCTTCAGCCTCATAAATTTAGTATATCCTCCAACTACTGCTCTACCTGATATAATAGCATTTGAAATAAAAAAATCAACTCTATCAAAATCCTTATCTATCTCTTTGTAGAGCTCTTTATATGTCAAAGGCTCAAGTATATTTAGAGCATAAGATCTAGCTTTTATGCCATATTTTTCTTCTAGTTCATTAGCAAAATCTTTTGCTAAATCTTTATTTGAGTTATAAGTAAATGCTACATTCACACCATTTTTTGCAAACTCCTGCACAATTGCTTTACCTATTCCTCTTGTGCCGCCACTTATAACGAGTGTTTTGCCTTCCATATCAGATAATTGCATACCTTACATTCCCTTTATTTCATATTTTTTAAGCACTTCTTCTATCTTTTTCATATGTTCCTTACTAGGCTTGGTTAGCGGTAATCTATACTCGAGAGTATTTAAAAGACCTGCTATATACATAGCTGCTTTTATCGGTATTGGATTGCTTTCGCAAAAAAGAGCCTTGTTGATTTCATAAAGTTTGTCATTGATAGCTTTAGCCCCGTGAAAATCTCCATCAAGTGCTAGATGGGTAAGCATCGCCGTTTGGTCTGGAAGAAGATTTGATGTAACAGATATAACACCGCTTCCACCATTTGAGAGAATTGGATAGTTTATAGCATCATCTCCGCTCACTACCGTCAAATTTGGTTCATGTGCCAGTAAATCAACACATCTCTCTATTGATCCCGTAGCCTCTTTGATACCATAAATATTTTCGCACTCATTAAATAGTCTATATACAGTCTGTGGGAGTAAATCACAAGCTGTACGACCCGGTACATTGTAAAGTAAAACTGGAATATCTACACTATTTGCCAAGGCTTTATAGTGTTGATACAAGCCCTCTTGCATAGGCTTATTGTAATATGGAGTTACTGAAAGTATGCCATTTGCTCCATGTTTTTGGGCAAACTTCGCCAAATCAACGGCTTCATGGGTTGCATTACTTCCTGCTCCTGCTATAACCTTTGTATCAGTATCTTTACATGTATCAACTGCTATCTCTATACACCTCTTATGTTCTTCGTGATTCAGAGTTGCACTCTCACCCGTAGTGCCAACAGGCACTACGACATCTATGCTGTTATCTATCTGTCTTTTTATCAGTTTTGCATACTGCTCTTCATCTAGTTTACCTTTTTTAAATGGAGTCACTAAGGCTGTCATAGCTCCTTTTAAACTTTTTGTCATTTTTCATCCTTTTTTAGTATTACTGTTGTTGAGTGCTCTTTAACCAAGTACTTCTTTGCAACTTGAATTATATCCTCTTTCGTAAGTTTGTTTATAGCATCTTCATAATTTAAAAGAGGTTTTATATCTCCCCTTGCAAGGTAGCTCCCAAAAAGATTTGCCAAACTTGAAGAGTTTTCCATGGAAAATATAAAATCAGCCCTTGTATTTGTTTTTACCTTCTGAACCTCTTTGCGACTTATACTTCCACTCTTTATCTCTTCTATAAGATTTAAAATCTCTTTTTCAACATCTTTGGCTTCAACTCCCGGATTACAAATCGCTACAAATAGAAATATAGAGGGATCAATCTCCTCCATATTGTACGCATATATTTGATTTACCATCTTCTTTTTATCCACCAAAAGCTCTTGAAGCTTGCTGCTTTTTCCACTGCTTAAAAGCTCACTCAAAGCCGATAGAGCAACCTGGTCTGGATTGTTAAAAGCGGGGATCTTATATGCAATTGCAAGCATTTGGACTTCACTCTCTTTTTTGATCTCAACCCTCTTTGCCCCATCTTGGACAGGTTCAATTTGATGATTTATCCTCATCTTCTTATTTGGATTTTTGATATGCCCAAACTCTGCTTTAGTCTCTTTAAAGACCGTTTGAGGATCTATATCTCCTGCTACTATCACTATGGCATTGTCTGGTCTATAAAACATCTTATGGAACTCTCTTATATCTTTAATATCCCAATTTTTTATATCATCTTTGAACCCAATAGGAGTCCAATGATAAGGATGGTATGTGAAAGCATTGTTAAATAGTCTAAAATATAGATATCCGGTAGGCGAGTTATCAGTTCTCCATCTTCTCTCTTCCATTACAACATTTCTCTCCGGTTGAAACTCTTTGTCGCTTAATTTTAAGTTTTCCATCAAATCTGCAAAAAGATGAAGAGATTTTTTGAGATTTTTAGATGAACTTTTTATAAAATAGTGTGTAAAATCAAAACCTGTAGAGGCATTGTTCACTCCTCCAAAACCCTTTACTATCCTATCAAATTCTCCGGCTTTTAAATTTTTTGTTGACTTAAAATTCATGTGCTCTAGCATATGGGCTATGCCACTTTTTCCCATTATTTCATTTCTGCTACCAACTTTATAAATGATATCTGTTGTGATAACTCCACTTCCGTTTTTCATAGGGATTGCAACAACTTGCAAACCATTCTCCAAGTTTTTTGTGTAGTATTTTGGCAGTGAATTAGCCATTAAAACTCCTGTAAATATAAAAATTATATAAAATAATCGTCTCATAAATCGCTTCCTATAGCTTCGCTTATGTGATTAAAACCGTCCTGTTTCATCAAATCTATAACTCCTTGATTTATCTCTTTTATTAATCTTGGTCCTTGAAATATAAAAGAGCTGTATATCTGTACCAAACTTGCTCCTGCTTTGATTCTTTTGTATGCTTCTTGCGCGCTATCTATGCCTCCAACTGAGATCAAAACAGTCTTGCCAAAAAACTCTTTTGACAACTCTTTAAAGAGATTATAGCTTTTTTCTTTTAATACTTTTCCACTAATACCGCCAAAATTTTGTGAATTATCAAGAAGTGAATAGTCTATAGTTGTATTTGTGGCTATGATACCGCTTGCTCCATTTTTTATCGCAACTCTACAAATATTTATAGCATCACCCACTTCTAAATCTGGTGCTATTTTTAGCAAAACAGGTTTTGTCGTCATCTCTTTTGCCATAGTAAACAACTCCTCAATAAACTTCTCATTTTGCAAATCCCTAAGACCGGGTGTATTTGGAGAAGATATGTTTATGACTAGATAATCACTCAAGTCCTTAAAAGTTTTTATCAATTTTCTATAGTCATCAAGTGCATTTTCTTCGCTAGTATTTTTGTTTTTTCCTATATTTGCACCAAGAGGCGTTGTATATGGATATATTTTTTTTACTCTCTTTGCAATTTTATGCATACCGTCATTATTAAAACCCATGGCATTTTGTATGCTCTGTTCCTCTATATATCTAAACATTCTTGGTTTTTTATTGCCAGATTGAGGGATAGGGGTCATAGTTCCAAACTCTACATGTCCAAACCCTAAAGAGGTCAACATCCTTATCATCGTTGCATTTTTATCAAAACCGGCAGCAATACCCACAGGATTTAAAAAAGTTGTTCCTAATAACTGTTGCTCAATCTTTTCATTTGTTATAAAATATCTTTGAGCAAGAATAGATGAGATAAATAGAATATAGTTTGAAAAAAATCTAAAGATTAATTCCACGATATTATGTGCATTTTCAGGACTAAAAACAAACAACAACTTTTTAATATAATCATACATCCGCATAAATAAACCTTTCATACAAAGATTTTATTATACTCAAAAAAAGATAAAAACAAGGTTTAGTGGCAATTTAAGCGATGAGTTACCTAATCTGTTGGTGGTACTGGTTAGGTACTTAAACCCTTTAGTTTTCTATACTCTTCACTCCTTTTTTCCAACTCTATGTCACTTCCTATATCTTTTATCTTGCCATGCTTAAGAACTATGATTTTATCTGCCTTTTTGATAGTGCTTAATCTGTGGGCTATTACAAATGTTATCTTATCTTTTATTATATTTTCTATGGCTTGGCTAATTTTTTCTTCACTCTTGCTATCTAATGCACTTGTTGCTTCATCTAAGATGAGAATTTCAGGATTTTTATATATCGCTCTTGCTATTGCTATTCTTTGTCTCTGCCCACCTGAAAGATTTGTTCCAAATTCATCGAGTTTCGTCTCAATTCCATCTGGCATGCTCTCTATGAAATCATAAGCATTTGCTTTCTTGAGTGCATCAATAACCCTGTCTTTATCTACATTTTTACCATAAGAAATATTTGCAGCAACACTGTCATGTACGATATAGACTCTTTGTGTAACTATGGCTATATGCTCTCTTAAATCCCTAATATCAAAATCTTTTAAATTTATACCATTTATAGTAATTTTACCGGCATTTGGATCAAAAAATCTTACAAGTAAGTTTACAAGTGAAGTTTTTCCACCGCCACTATCTCCTACGAAGGCTATGAATTCACCTTTTTTAGCTTCAAATGTTATCCCTCCAAGTGCAACTTTATTACCATACTTTAAGACTACATCTTTATAATTTATGGTTGTTATGTTTTGTGGTAATTTTAGTTTTCCACTTTTTATCTTAGCTTTTTGGTCAAGCAAGAAAAAAATTCTCTCACTAGCAGCTACTGCATCTTGCATGCGATTATAGAGTCCCGAAATCCTTTTAATAGGAGTATAGAGCATAAAAAGAGCTGTTAAAAAGGAAAAAAAACTACCTACGCTCATACCTCCTTCTATCACCTCTTTACCACCTACTATGATAACAACTGCAACTCCTATAGAGCCTAAAGTCTCCATCAGTGGACTAACAAGCTGAGTTATCTTCACGCTTTTCATATTTAGTTTAAAATACTTTTTATTATCCTCTTCAAAAAGCCTATGTTCAAATTCACTTGCATTATTTGCTTTTATGATCTCTATGTTATTAAATATCTCACTAAGCCTAGCCGTGAGATCAGAAATCTTCTCCTGAGACATTCTTGAAATTTTTTTCATCTTTTTGGCCAATATGCCTAGAGGATATACTGCCATAGGCATGATGATCAATGAGTAAAATGCCAACTCACTACTTTGATAAACAACAACAGCTACAAGCCCCATAATAGTAAAAATTTCTCTAAAAAACTCAGGTATTATATTTGATACTACAAGCCTAATTCTTTCCACATCATTTGTATTTCTACTGATAAGTTCACCCGTGCGGTATTTATGAAAAAAGGCGATATCGAGTGAGAGTATATTTTTTAAAAGTCTGTCTCTAAATCTTCTTATTATATCTTGACCTATGTACTCAGTAAAATAAGCCTGCATATATCTTCCCGACTCTTTAAGTGCATAGACTGCGATGATAGCATAAGGCAGAAGATAGAGCATATTTTCATCTTTGGCTATAAAAATCTTATCAAGTAGAGGCTTCACTAGATATGCGGATGCCGCAGTTCCGCTAGAAGCCAAAATCATACCTATGACTGCAAAGATAAAGTGTGGTATATAATCTTTATAGTAGGGAGTAAATCTTTTTAGAATTTTCCCCAAGTTACTATTCATCTATCTTTTCCCACTGTGTGCCCTCTGTTGTATCCATCAGTTGTATTTTCTGCTTTGTAAGTTTAGCTCTTATCTCATCTGCTAGTGTATAGTTCTTCTTTTTTTTGGCTTTATTCCTTTTCTCTATCAACTCTTCTATCTCTCTTTTTTGCTCTTGGCTCAAACCTAGTTGAAAGTATGTATATGGATTTTTATATCCTATCCCTAAAACTTTATCTAAAAAATCTATATTTGCCATTGCTTCAGATTTTAAAGCCCTATTTTTTGGTTCTATGTCTAATTTTTCATTTATATTTGAAGTCATCTCATCTATCACACTTAAGGCTTTTGATATATTTAAGTCATCGCTCAAAGCCTCCATCAAACTTGCAACAAAATTTTTATTTACTATTGTGTTTTTTGTGCCAAAAGCTCTCTTTTTGAGCCTGTAAATCTTATCTAGTCTCTTTTTTGAGATAAGCAAATCCTCTTGTGAAAAATTAAAATTTGCACGATAGTGTGTGGAGAGAAGATAAAATCTCAAAATTTCTCCATCATATTTAGCCAATGCATCTTTAAGGAAGAAACTATTTCCAAGTGACTTACTCATCTTTTCATCATTTATCGTAACAAAACCATTATGCATCCAATGTTTTGAAAGCTCTTGTCCGCTTTCACATCTAGTTTGACTAGCCTCATTCTCATGATGAGGAAAAAGTAGATCCATCCCACCACCATGTATATCTATCTGGTATGGAGCATTTGGATTTGCTATATGTTTTTTTATCATGCAAGAGCACTCTATGTGCCACCCCGGTCTTCCATCTCCAAAACTTGCACTATAAGTCGGCTCTCCCTCTTTTGAAAATTTCCAAAGAGCAAAATCTTTTAAATCTTTTTTTTGATTCATAGGACAGACTCTTGACTGAAGATTCTCTTCTTCTATCTGCATACCGGATATACTAAGATATTTTTTATCTTTAGAGGTATCAAAATAGATACCGTCATCTAACTTGTAAGCCAACTTTTTATTAAGTAAGTCTTGTATAAAACTTATAATTTCACCTACTGTCTGAGTAGCTTTAGGCTCTATATCGGCATCTTTAACACCTAGCTTGTGCATCTCATCTTTATATCTTTTTATGTAGTGATTTGTTATCTCCTCTAAGCTTTTTCCGCTCTCTTGCATCTTTTTTATGATTTTATCATCTATATCAGTAAAATTTTTGACAAATGTCACCCTATATCCTAGCCTCACTAACACCCGCCTTAAAAGATCAAAAGCGATAGAGCTTCTAGCATGCCCTAAATGCGCATCATCATAAACAGTCGGACCGCAAACATACATCTTTACCTCACCTTTTACAATAGGCTCAAAAGGTACTTTTTTCTTTGAAACAGAATCATATATATACATCAATTATTTCCTTAAATAGCAATAGTATAGTGA
>JALUMZ010000101.1 GCA_027055635.1 Campylobacteraceae bacterium | reverse complement strand
ATTATAAATAATCCAAATGATGTTGTGAAGGATATGCTTAAAGGAATGGAATTGACTTATAGTGAATTGAAATACACTCCTGAACTTGAAGTTATATCAAGAAAAGAAAAGACAAAAAAGGTAGGTTTGGTTAGTGGTGGAGGAAGTGGTCATGAACCTGCACATGCAGGATATGTAGGATATGGAATGCTTGATGCTGCTGTTTGTGGAAATGTCTTTGCTTCTCCTAGTCCTGATAGAATTTTAAAGGGCATAGAAGAGGCTGATAACGGCAAAGGAGTACTTCTTATAGTTAAGAATTATTCTGGCGATATTATGAATTTTGAAATGGCTATGGATTTATGCGAATTAGATGATAACATGATAGATATGGTGATTGTCAGAGATGATGTTGCTATGGAAGATAGTGATTTTTCGACAGGCAGAAGAGGGATAGCAGGAACAGTCTTTGTGCATAAAATAGCGGGTGCTATGAGTCAAAGAGGTGAGGAACTAGCCGAAGTAAAAAGAGTAGCACAAAAGACAATAGATAATGTACGAAGTATGGGTATGTCTATGTCAGCATGTATTATTCCTGCGGTTGGCAAAGCTGGTTTTAAAATCAAAGATGATGAGATTGAAATCGGTATGGGGATACATGGAGAAGCCGGAATATATAAAAAATCTTTGATGAATGCAAAAGATTTAGCTTTTGAACTTGTTGAAAAAATTACCAATGATTTTAACTATGAAAATTCAGATGTAGCACTGATGATTAATGGACTCGGAGCCACTCCTCTGATGGAGTTGTATATCATGAGCAAAGAGGTGATAGAGCTTTTGAAGAGCAAAAATATAAATATTTATAAAGTTTTTGTAGGAAATTTTATGACGGCTTTGGAAATGGCAGGATGTTCAGTATCATTACTCAAGTTAGATGATGAGCTTAAAAGTTTGCTAGAAGATAAATGCAATACGCCTGCTATGAAAAATATGGAGTAAATCATGAAAATAACAACAGAAGATTATATAGAATATCTGGAAAATGTTTCAAAAAGAATCAATGAAAACAAAGATTATATAACCAAGCTTGATGCAACTACGGGAGATGGTGATCATTGGGTTAATATGAACATGGGGTTTGGTAAAATACTGGATTCTAAAGATGAATTAAAAAATCTAAGTATCAAAGAGTTACTAAAGAAGATAGGGATGATAATGATGTCCACGGTAGGAGGCTCTTCTGGTGTGCTGTATGGCGGTGCTTATATAAATGCCTCTAAAAAACTCGGGGATGTAGATTTTCTTAATGAAGAGGGTATTTTAATATTGCTAGAAGCCATATCTGAAGCTATAATGAGTCGAGGAAAAGTTGAATTTGGAAACAAAACGATGCTAGACAGTCTTTACCCGGCAGTTGAAACTTATAGGCAAAAATTAAATGAGAAAGTATCCTATAAAAAGCTTCTTGAGGCTGTTGAAAATTCATCAAAAGCCGGTATGCAAGAGACAAAAAATATGGAAGCAATCAAAGGAAGAGCTAGTTATAGAAATGACAAAGGAGTAGGGCATTTGGATCCGGGAGCCGTAACTATGTATTATCAAATTTCGGAATTGGTGAAATTTTTGGAGAGTAAAATATAATTTTTCTAGTAAATATCAGTTGTTTTTTTTAGTTTCTCTTTATCAAAATGTGTATATATTCTAGAAGTATTTATATCGGCATGTCCGAGTGATTCTTGGACTAGTATAAGGTCGTGATTTTTTTGGTAAAGCATTGTTGCAAAAGTGTGCCTTAGCATATGAGCACCATTTTTCTCTTTTTTAATGCCAGCGCTTAAAAGAATTTTTTCGACAATTCTGCTTACATAAGCCTGTGTAAGCTTTTTGCCAAATTTATTGCAAAAGAATAGGGTGTCTTTGCAATTTCTTAGCTCCAACCACTGCTCTAAATCATTTGATATTATACTTTGTTTTACCATGACGACTCTGGGTTTATTGCCTTTTCCTCTGACTTGAATCATAAAGTACTTATCTTCTTTAAATATATCTTTGAGATTTATGTCAAGAGCCTCTCCGATTCTAATGCCTGTATAAAGAATTATCTTGATTATCAGTCTATTTCTGCTTTGAAATTTTGGATTAAATTCAAAATCATTTATAGCTTTTATAAAACTTAATACTTCATCCTTTTGCATATAAGAGGGCAATTTTTCTCCACTTCTTCCACCAAGTCCACCCCAATTTTTAAGCTCTATCAAAAAACTGTATTTTTCATCATTTTGTTTATCCAAAAAACCAAAAAATGACAAAAGGGCAATTCTATAATTCTTCTTGGTTGCATCCGAGAGAGCCGATGTCTCTACTGCTAAAAATTCACTTAAAAATTCTTCATCTATCTCTTTTAGAGAATTTGCACCAAAATTGAGTATATGATGATATAATTTTTCAATCGGTATAAAATACAGATGTATGCCTGTTATACCAACATTTCTTATCTCTTTGACGGTATATTTCAGTTGCTTCATACTCTCTACATGTAGAGTTAAATCCTGAAGTAATTTAGCAAGTCTGTGCTTGTCATTAACTTGACGATTTGAAAGAGTTGTAACTTTGTATTTAACAAATCTACTAATCCAAAAAAGAAGAGTCTTCTCTATACTGTTTTCACAATCAATTTTGTATTTCATAATATTACCTTTTAGTATTGGAAACTATAATTTCCAAACTTTTAATTATAGCACAATTATTTTACCGATTGCTTATAGAGCTCTTTTATAGTATCTTTTATGAGTATATTTGGAGCACTTGCAATCCTGTACTCTTCAAAACCTAACTCCTTTGCTAATTCTCTGTATTCGATGTCTAGTTCATATTCTGTTTCTGAATTATCAATCAAAAATGCTATGGGATATATGATAACTTTTCTTTTTTTCAGAGATTTTAATTTATCTTCCAAGTATGGTTTTATCCACTCCATAGGTCCAAGTCTTGATTGGTATGCCAAATGTGTGGCAGAAAAATAGATTCCACTTTTGAGCAACTCTTTTCTTGCAAAAAAAACATTTTGTTTTATATGTTTCATGTATGGATCACCGCTGTCTATAATTTTCTGTGGAAGTCCATGTGCGGAGAAGATCAACTCAAACTCCCCTGCACTATCATCTCCTAGAGCCTCTTTAATCCTTGTTACGATAGTTTTGTTATAGGTAGCATTACTATAAAATTTGTCAATTAAAACAAATTTTTCTCTATCTATTTTTAATTTTTTTGCAGCTTTAAATAGATGATCTAGTGATGATTTTGTGGTGGTTGATGAAAAATGAGGATATAAAGGTATAGCGACAAATCTATCATAATTTTGTATTTTTGAAAGTATATCAAGTGAAAAAGGAGGAGTATAACGCATAATATAAAACAGATCTTCATCCATTTCTTTATTTAACTCTTCAACCAATTTCTTGATATGCTCAATTATCGGTGACTTCCCCCCTAATAATTTATAGTTTTCACTAGCCTCTTTTAGTCTGTTTTTTACTATATAGTAAGCTATAAACTTGCGGATGAAAAAAGGTGCATTAATGATAGCTTTGTCATTGAACATATTAGTCAAAAAAGTCTTTACTTCGGACAGATTATTCGGCCCACCCATGTTTAAAAGAAGAATAGCAGTTTTCATAAAATTTTTTCGATCCCTATTTTTTTAACAGTATATATTTTTATGGCTTTTTAGCAGATAAAACCCCTCGTTTTATACAAATTTATCTTTTTTTGATGAAATGTAAGATATAATTACCGCCTTAATCAAATCAAGGTGTAAATATGTTTGGCATGGGTTTTAGCGAGATACTTTTAGTTGGTGTCATTGCTGTTCTTTTTTTAGGACCGGAAAAATTACCAGAGGCTATGGTTCAAATTGCAAAATTTTTCAAAAGTTTTAAAAGTAGTATAAATGAAGCTAAATCATCTCTAGAGCAAGAGATGAAAATACAAGATCTTAAAGAAGAAGCCATGGAATACAAAAAAAAGCTTGACTCTGCTGCAACAAGTGCAAAAAAACAACTCTCTTTTGATGAATTAGAAGAGATAAAAAGCAGCACCAAAGATATAAGCGAAGCGATAAAAGATGTAAAAAATAGCGCTAATAGTGCAAAAAATATAGTAAAAAATCCAATGAACTCAGATAGAGTTATGCAAAGCAGTAATGAAATAGAGAGTGAAAATGTTTGACGAATTAAGACCTCATCTTGCTGAACTTAGAAAAAGACTCGGTATCTCAGTTGCTGTTATATTTGTTATGTTTTTTGTCTGTTTTTCATTTTGGGAACCAATTTTAGCTTGGATGATAGCTCCTTTAAATGGAGTTTTACCAGAGGGTTCACATGTCATATTTACGAAAGTACAAGAGCCATTTTTTACCGCTTTAAAAGTCTCCTTTTTTACTGCTTTTATATTCTCTTTGCCGATACTTTTTTGGCAATTTTGGTTATTTGTATCTCCGGGACTGTATGATGAAGAAAAAAGGCTTGTTTTGCCGTTTGTATTTTTTGCAACTTTTATGTTCCTTGCCGGTGCTGCATTTTGTTACTTTATCGTTGTACCTATAGGATTTAATTTTCTTATCAATTTTGGCTCACAACTTTTTACTGCTCTGCCTAGTATCGGAGAATATGTAGGCTTTTTTACAAAGCTTCTGTTTGGTTTTGGATTAGCTTTTGAGCTACCTGTGATAACTTTCTTCTTTGCAAAATTAGGACTTGTAGATGACGCAGCTTTGATTAGCTTTTTTAGATATGCTATTATCATAATTTTTGCTGTTTCTGCACTATTGACTCCACCTGATGTACTGACACAATTTTTAATGGCAGGACCTCTAGTGATACTCTATGGACTATCCATAATAGTAGCTCGCGTTGTAAATCCAGCTAAAAAAGAAGATGAAGAGAAAGAGAATACAGAACTTAAAGAGATAGAGGAAAAAGAGTAGTTGAGAGATCCTTTAAAAGTATCTACCTATGATTATGCCCTCCCCTCTGATCTTATAGCTTCTTATCCGTTAGCAGATAAAGATGACGCTAAAGTCTTGGTATATAATCGAAAAAAAGATGAAATAACTCATACAACTTTCAAAGAAATTTTAGATTTTTTTCCAAAAGAGTGCTCTGTTGTCTTAAATAATACAAAAGTTGTAAAAGCAAGAATTTTTGGAAAAAAGGAGAGCGGCGGGAGAGTAGAACTGCTACTCAACTCCCCTTTGCAAGAAAATCTTTATACTGTGTATATCAGAGGAAAAGTACAACTAAATACAAAACTTTTTTTTGATGATAATTTAACAGCTTTGGTAAAAAAGTTGAAAGAAGATGGGTCAAGAGTGGTTGAATTTTTGCAGAAAAATAGAAAAATTTTAACTCATGAGCTTTTTGATATCCTTGAAAATATAGGTCATATACCCTTGCCGCCTTATATCAAAAGAGAGGATGAAAAACAGGACGAAGATGACTATCAAAGTGTTTTTGCTCAAAGAAGAGGTGCTGTAGCAGCTCCAACTGCATCTTTGCACTTTAGTGAAAAAAAATTTATGGGGTTACAAAAAAGATTTGATACAAAAATTTTAACTCTACATGTAGGAGCTGGAACATTTAAGCCTGTTACTTGCGAAGATATAAAAAAACATAAAATGCATAGTGAATATTTTAAAATAGACCAAGAAACACAAAAACTACTAGAATCAAACAAATCTATTTTAGCTATCGGAACAACAGTAACAAGAACGATAGAGTACTATTCAAGAACAAAAAAAACAAAAGGATACTGTGATTTGTTTCTACATCCGCGAAATAGACCAATAAGAGTAAATCACCTCTTGACAAATTTTCACTTACCAAAATCAACTTTAATTATGCTAGTGGCTTCATTTGTCGGCATAGAAAAAACCTTAGAACTATACAAGGAAGCAGTCAGAAAAAAATATAGATTTTTCTCTTATGGAGATGCTATGTTGATTATCTAAACCAACATATCTATGACAGAGCCGATCATCTTCTCTTGCGTCTCTATAGCCTTTACATTTGCTTCCACACCGGCAGACATAGGAACTTGATCAACTAACTCTTTTGCTAGATTTACTCCATTGTCACTTGAGCTAGATTTAGCCTGTATGTCGCCATTATCACTGCTTAAAGTTGTATCTATAGATTTGTAGCCATCAGTATTCACATTTGCTATATTGTTTGCATTGTTTGCCATCCAGTCAAAATGGGCATTTATCGAATTTATATTTACTTGCATTTTTAAGTCCTATCTTTTTATTTTAAACCTAGATTCACAACTTACACATACTATACCTTATAATATTTAAAAATATAATAAAAATTTTAAAATTATCAAAAAAGATACTATAAAACTAAATTTATTGTCCTCTCTTCAAATCCATCATTTGTCGTTTAAAGGAAAATCTAGTTTATATTTAGTACAATATCTGTCCTATTTGTTTTAGAGAAAGGTATTTTATGTTACTAACAAAAGCCAGTGAATATGCACTATTATCACTAATTATGATTTCTGAAAAAGATACCCCTCAAGATGTGGATACTTTATCAACCAAACTTGGTATTTCTAAAAGTTTTTTAGCAAAAATTTTACAATCATTGGCAAAAGAAGATATTCTAAAATCTTTCAAAGGTACAAAAGGCGGTTTTATGTTAAAAGTCTCTTCGGATACCTTGAGCTTAAAAACTATTATAGAAGCCGCGGAGAAGAAACCTACAAAAGTTTTTGAGTGTTCACTGCCTGAATCCAAATGTCCAAGCGGAAAAGAGGATTTTTGTAAAATTTTGCCTACTTTGCTTAAGTTGCAAATGAAAATAGATCTGTTTTTAGATAGAATAACACTAAAAGACATAACTGAAAACTAAGGGCTATGGCAAACAATAAAAACAATATAATGGCTACATTTAGCTTACTTCTGAAACCAATATTAAAATCAAAAGATTTGACAATAGTATTTTTCATAATTGCTATACTTGCTATCATAATAGTTCCTCTTCCAAGTGCTGCACTGGATCTGTTTTTGACTATATCGTTGTCCATATCTGTTTTGATTATACTTATATCATTATATATACCAAAGCCTACAGATTTGACTACATTTCCAACCTTGATACTTATTATCACACTTTATAGACTCTCTTTAAATATCGCAACTACGAGGATGATTTTGAGCCATGGGCATGAAGGTCCAAATGCTGTAAGTGAGATAATATCTAGTTTTGGAGAGTTCGTAGTCGGTGGAAACTATGTTATAGGTGTTATAGTATTTTCTATTTTGGTTATTATAAATTTTATGGTTATCACCAAGGGTTCTACTAGAGTGGCAGAGGTTGCAGCTCGTTTTACACTAGATGCGATGCCGGGAAAACAGATGGCTATAGATGCAGATTTGAACGCTGGGTTGATAGATGAAAAAACAGCCAGAAAAAGGCGTGAAGATATCATACAAGAAGCTAGCTTTTATGGTGCAATGGACGGTTCTAGTAAATTTGTCAAAGGTGATGCTGTAGCAGGTATTATAATCACTATAATTAACATTATAGGTGGTTTTCTTATAGGTGCTTTTCAATATGATTTAGATCTTGCAACGAGTGCAAAGACTTATACGATACTGACAATTGGTGATGGATTGGTATCTCAACTTCCAGCTCTAATAACCTCTACCGCTACTGGTATAATTATCACTAGGGCAAATAAAAGTGATAAAAATTTTGCAACAGGAGCGATAGATCAACTATTTAGTGATTATAAAACTCTTTTTATAGTAGGGTTGATATTGATTTTATTTGCACTTGTTCCCGGCTTACCTACTATCTCATTGGGGTTTGTTGGATTTATATTTCTTTTGCTTGCATACCTTATGAAAAAAACAACCAATGAGAATTTTTCTCTAACTAATTTATTAGGTACAAAGCCTATGAGCAAAGAGGAGGCAGAGCCCCCTTCTCAAGTTCAAAAGCCTCAACAAAAATCAGCAGTACAAACTAAAGAGGAAGAAGAAAAGACGCTAAACGATATACTTAAAATAGAAATATTAGAGCTTGATTTAGGGTATCAACTTATAAAACTGGCCGATCCTGCACAAGGAGGGGATTTGCTAGAGAGAATCAAAAGTATGAGAAGAAAAATTGCAACAGACTTTGGCTATCTCA
This sequence comes from Campylobacteraceae bacterium, assembly GCA_027055635.1. Lineage (GTDB taxonomy): Bacteria > Campylobacterota > Campylobacteria > Campylobacterales > Sulfurospirillaceae > JAADIZ01. Next base: position 3,710 of record JALUMZ010000101.1, on the reverse strand, counting down.
TACCTCAGGTGCGTATAAGAGACAACCTGCACCTACAACCAAATCAGTATCAACTTCTGCTAAAGGGTGCAGAGATTGGTAGTGGCGAGATATATCCTGACAAATTTTTGGCCATGGATAGTGGTTTGGTTGTAGAAGAGATATCCGGAATTCCAACAAAAGAACCGGCATTTGGACTAGATGCGCTTTGGATTGATGAAGATATAAAAGAAGATGCTATCATAAAAGGATATACTATAGTGGATCCTGCTACTGTCATATCGACACATCTAAGTGAACTTATCAAGAAATACTCTGAAGAGCTGCTAACAAGACAGGATGTTCAATCTCTAGTAGATAAAACCAAAGAGAATTTTCCTGTTGTTGTGGAGGATTGTTTAAAAGTGGCAAATATAGGACTTATACAAAAAGTCTTAAAAGCCTTGCTACATGAAAAGATACCTATAAAAGATATGTTAACCATACTAGAAACCATCAGTGATGTTGCAGAGATAACTAGAAATGTTGAAATTATCACAGAGCAGGTTAGATCTCATCTATCTCGGATAATAACCAAAATGTATAAAGATGAAGAGGGTTTTATAAAGCTTTTGACTTTTAATGCAAATACGGAACAAAAAATGCTAGATGCTTTGCGTGAGAGAGATGGTGTAAGAGACTTAATCCTAAACATAGGACAAATCAATACACTTGTGCAAGTAGTAAGTGATGAAGCTAGTAAGGTTTTACAGAAAGGAATAGCCCCTGTAATAATAGTAGTTGATCCACTTTTGAGAAAATCCCTAAATGATATCTTTGAAAAATTTAATCTTGATGTTGTTGTATTAAGTCATGCCGAGATAGACACAAATGCAAAATTTGAAGTTGTGGGAACTATAGAGATAGAAAATTTATAAATTAAGGAAATAGATGAGTAATTATAAGGTATATCATTTGTCACATACTGATTTAGATGGGTATGGTTGTCAAATGGTTACAAATAGGTATTTTGATAATATAAAATTTTATAATTCAAATTATGGAAAAGAGATAAATGAGAGATTTGAAGAGATTTTCAATGATATCAATACTGATAAAAATGAGAAAAGTATCATCTTGATAACAGATCTAAATCTAACTCCGCAACAGGCGAAAGATTTTGACTCAAAAGTGAAAATAGCAAATGGAAAGATTTTACTTCTGCTTTTGGATCACCACAAATCAGGACAAGATTGTGCAAATGATTTTGAATGGTACTATCTTGATGATAGTAGATGTGCCACTAAAATAACCTATGATTTTTTCTCTCCCATATTTGGAAAAGATGAAAAACTATCTAAATTTGTAGAAGTTGTAAATGCGGTCGATATATGGTTAGATGATAAAGAAGAGTTTGAGTTGGGTAAAGTGTGTTTGGGTTTGGTAAGCGGGGCTAAAGAGATAAACAGAATCATGTTTCCTAAAGAGAATAGTCTGTATCTGTTTGAGTTACTAGAAAAGATACAGCCCTATTTCGAGTATGAAAATCCTCATATAGTGCTTGATGAAAATATTCATAAGATCAAAAAAGAGATTCTTAAAAAAGATAAAGATGATACACTGAGTAATCTAATTTCAAAAAGAAATGTTGAAATGCTAAGTAAAAATAGAGAAAAAATGTGCATAGAATATGAAAATCATAGAGGGATACTTACTTATAATATTGGAAATGTATCTGTTATTGGGAACGATTTTCTAAAAGCAAATCCGGATTTTGATTTTTTTATGGATATAACTTCAAGAAAAACTATCTCCTTGAGGGCTGATGGAAAAATAGATGTCAGTAAAATGGCGATAAATCTTGCAAATGGAGGAGGTCATCCAAATGCAAGCGGTGGTTTAATGGGAAGTTTTAGAGACGGTTTTGTATATAAAAATATAAAAAAACAGGTAGAAGATATAATATTAAAAAAGACAGGGGTAAACAATGCAGGATATTGAGATGCAAGAGATAGAGATGGAGATAGAGGAGTTGGCTATACAGCTTTCAGATATGCTAAACGCGGCACTTTTTTTTGCCGGTGTAAGAAAAGAGAATCTAAAAAAAGCAGTAGATATCTATCTTGATTCTATAGATGAAATTTTTGATGATGATGATGATTCGGAAATGGGATTAGATGAAATTATTATAGTTATAAACCATATGAAAAGAAAAAATCCAGAGCTATTTAATGGCTAAAAAAGTGACAAAATTTCCCCATTTAAATAGTGTCTCTATAGTTTGAAAACCCGACTTTAGTATGAGTTCTCTGTTTTCTTGTTCACTATATGGCACTAGGACATTCTCTAGTGCCTCTCTTTTTTGGGATATCTCAAATTCACTATATCCCTCCTTCTTTTTAAAATTATAGTAGATATCTATCATTTTCTTATTTAGTTTTTTATCGTTATAGATAATTTTTTCACTAAAGATAAATAGACCGCCACTGTTTAATGAAGTATATATTTTTTTGATAAAATCAGCTCTTTGTGGAGGTCTGATAAATTGTAACATATAGTTGGCGATGATTACATCACTATTTGGTAGTTTTACCTCCAATATATCAGCAAGTCTAAGTTCTATATCTGCACCATAGGCATCTATCTTTCTTTTGGCTTGTTCAAGCATAGCTTTTGAATTATCAAATCCTATACTTTTAAATTTATATTTGCTTTTACGATGCAGGGCAAGCAGTGTATTGGCTGTTGAGCATCCTAAGTCTATCACTGTTGAGCTATTGTTTACATGTAGAGATACAATGTCGCATATTAAGGAGATAACCTCCTTATAAAAGGGAATGGAACGATCTAGCATATCGTCAAAAACACTAGCTATATTTTCGTCAAACTCAAACTGTTTTTCTATAGGTTTTTTAAAAATTTCATCCATACTTCCTGCCTTTTTAGATATAATTCTGGGAATTATTATATGGTATTATATCGAAAAGAGAAAAAAATGAATAAAAAGCTTCAAGAACTAACAGATGCCACCATAAAAGAGATAAAAAAGTTAGAGATTGTTTTGCCTGAAATATATAGAGATATTTTCTATACAAAAGCGAATGATTTAAATATAAAGATTGATAAAATAGATAAAGAAAAAGCATTAATGTATGCTATAAATAAAATTCAAAAGATGAAAGAAGAGACTGAAAAATCGACAGGAATTCTCAAAACAAACATACAAAAAGCTAGAACAGCAATTGTTGAAAAAAATGATGATGAGCTAAGGTCTATAGAGGAAGCTGTTATATCTTTAGAAAAAAAGATTATCCATCTTCAAGAAAACCTATACATAGATGAGCTAACAAAAATATATAATCGCAGATGGCTTTATGAAAAATATCTGAAAATGGAAAAATTTACAAATAGTGGAGTGCTTGCATTTGTTGATATAGACAAGTTTAAATCCGTAAATGATAACTATGGTCATTTGGCGGGGGATAAAGTATTGGCAATGATAGGATCGCTGCTAGGGAAGGTGCATGATTCTTTTTCTATTCGTTTTGCAGGAGATGAATTTATATTGATAAGCAACACGCTAGATAAAAGGAAAATTTCTTATCTTTTGGAAAATATAAGAAAAAACCTCCAAATTAAGAATTTGAGGCATGAAGATAAAACCTTCCATATATCCTTCTCTTACGGAGTTGCTGATTTTAGTGATGGGGATGACTACAAGGAAGTATTTAAGAGAGCTGATTCCTTAATGT
>JALUMZ010000100.1 GCA_027055635.1 Campylobacteraceae bacterium | reverse complement strand
AAAAATATACTCTATAATTCAGCAAATTAATTTGACCTATCTTGCTTTGGAAATGTTAAGTTTCTTTATATATTTTTTTCTAAAAGTTTATAGATTTGGCTATATACTAAAATCTTATGGATATAAAGTTCCATTTTTGATGCTTTATGGCGCAACTATAGAGGCTCAATATTTTGGTTTTGTTACGCCATCTCGCATAGGAGAATCTATAAAAATAATATTTTTAGAAGATAAGGCAAAGCTGCCAAAAAAAATAAGTATAATTGCCTATTTTTATGATAGATTTCAAGATTTGTATTTTATAGCTTTACTTGGAGTGTTCAGTTTTATATTTATATTTGATTTGCCTATTAATATATATTTAATAATATTTAGTGGTGCTATGTTGGCACTGTTTGCTTTTAAAAATAGAATAATACAAGTAGTTATTGGGAAATTTAGCATTAAAGAGTTTAATTTGCTATCTCTGAAAGAGGATTTTACGCTTTTTATACAAAATAGTTTCATATATCTGTTTTATTTCTTAGAGTTCTATTTTTTAGCATATTCGCTAGACATCAAGATAGACTTTTTCTATTTAAGTGCTGTATCAACACTTGGTGCATTATCTACCTTAATACCGATATCTATATCAGGTCTTGGAGTCAGAGAAAGTATTTTTATATATTATCTTGTGAAAGTTGGTGTTTCAAAAGAGGGAGCTTTTTTAATCTCATTTTTAGCAAATTTTGGTTTTTTGCTTATATTTGTCATAATGCTACATATATTCTATAAATATTTAGCTGTTTGGAGAAAAAGTGATGTGTGAAAAAACAATTGAAACTGCTATTGTTGTACCGCTATATAATGAAGAAGCAGTTATAAGAGATGTTTTGCTTGAATTAAAGCAGAAATATTCTAAATATGCTATCATAGTTATTGATGACAGTTCCACTGATAATAGTTACAAAAAAGCTTGCATGAAGGATATATATCTCTTAAAACATTCTGTTAATTTAGGTCAAGGAGCAGCCTTGCAAACAGGTATAGAGTATGCCAAGGAGTTAGAATGTAGTTATGTTGTTACATTTGATTCTGATGGACAACATAACCCTGATGATATAGAATTATTCATAAAAAGACTTGACAAAGGTGATGTTGATATAGTTTTAGGCTCAAGATTTTTAGGTAGTAGCGAAAATATGCCTACAAGAAAAAAGTATCTCTTGAAACTTTCAAGATTTTTTACCTGGATAACTACTGGTATTTGGCTGAGTGACTCTCATAATGGCTTTAGAGCTATCAATATAAGAAGATTTCCAAACTTTGAAATAACACAAAATAGAATGGCACATGCATCTGAAATTATAAGTATCATTAAAACTCTCGGTATGAGATATACAGAGTTGCCCTGTCACATAAGATATACTGATTATACACTACAAAAAGGACAATCTATGTGGAATAGTATCAATATTGTTCTAGATTATTTTACAGGGAGCTTAACAAAATGGTAATGATAAAAATATTTCTTATTTTAATTTTAACTTTAGTCTTTATTATATTTTCTTTCTCCTCAAAAATGAAAATATTACAAAAAATAAGTATAATTTTTGGATATTTTGTCGTATTCTTTTTTATTGTTTTTCCGCATTACTCTGATGTTGTAGCTCACTTTTTTAGCATTGGAACAGGTAAAGATCTTATTATCTATATAGCTATATCTATTTTAAGTTTGGTTAATGTCATCATATATGTAGGGGCAAAACATAACAGTAGAATTATTACAAAAATTATAAGAGAGAGTAGCTTGCGAAATGCAAAAAAATGTAAATAATATATATAGTAAGGTTTTTACTTCAGAATTTGTTCAAAAGATAAAAGAGGTTTTAGTTAAAGTTTATGGATATGAAACTTATATGGATTTTGTTATAGTGCCGTCTTTGCCTTTTGGAAAAACACTCTCATATATTCCCATCTTAAGCTATACCGACAGAACACGAGATAGTATTGAAGATTTATTGGAGCTCTCCAGAGAGAATGAGTACCAAATAAGGGTTTTAAATTTTGAGTACGCAGAGTTTAAAAAAAATGATACGGTAACAATGAGGATAGATATAGAAAATAGAACTTGCGAAGATATTTTTATGCAGGATTTAAAGTCAAAACATAGAAAAGTGATTAAAAAAGCTCTAAAAAATGAAGATTTTTCCTTTGTTTATGGAAATAGTAAAAAGTTTATTGATGATTTTTATACAATTTTTACTTCCATTATGTATAAACATGGTACCCCCGCCCTTGAAAAAAATATATTTACAACGCTAGTTGATGTTTTTGAGGATAATGTAGTATTTTACAATGTATATGATAGAGATGTTATTATAGCTTCGTATTGCGTATTAATGGATAAAGAGATAGCATATGGTTCATGGGGTGGTATGGATGAGAGATATAGAGATAAGCTTGTAGGTCATTATGCCTATTGGAATATTATACATGAAATTTGTACTAATAGAGAATTGAAAATTTTTGACTTTGGCAGATCTCCTTATGATAGTGGTGGATATACATTTAAGCACCGCTTTGGAGCAAAACCCATCAAGATAGATATAATCACTTCTAGCAAAGATGACATATACTCAAAATATTCTCTAGCTTCGTCGATATGGAAAAAATTACCTAAAAGTTTTATTGACACTTTAGGACCTAAACTTTGTAAATATTTGGTTGATCTATGATATGGTTAACTATAGATGTAGAAGAAGTAACTGATATGAACTTCAATGTTTTATGGAAAAATGAACCCAAAATAGAGTATGAAAAACTGATAGATTATTTCATAGAGTTGCAATCTCGTCACAAATCAACTGCATTTATACTTGGTAGTTTTGCCAAAAAGTATCCTCATATCGTAAAAAAAATATCTGATAATGGCGTAGAGATAGCATGTCATGGTTTTTTTCACAAATTGGTTTACAAAGAGAGTTTTAAAGAATGGAGTGAAGAGTTAAAAAATGCAAAAAATATTTTAGAAGAATTAACAGGCAAAGAGGTAAAAGGGTATAGAAGTCCAAGCTGGTCGATGCCCTTTGATAAAAAATATTATGATGAATTATCAAGACTCGGTTTTAACTACTCTTCATCATATTTTCCTATGAAAAACTATATGTATGGCAATAGTATCAATAAAAGTGAACCATTTTATATCTATACCGAGTATGGAAAAATTCAAGAGCGACCTATCCCAAAGTAT
>JALUMZ010000099.1 GCA_027055635.1 Campylobacteraceae bacterium | reverse complement strand
GTACTTTATCATATATTTTTAATTTTTCTATCTGATTTTTTAGTAAAAGCAATTCTGAACTTATAATCATATATGTATATCGATATATGTCATAAGATTCTAATACACCTGCATAGTTCCAACTTCTTTCTAAAAGTAAATTGAGCATTTGAACAGAACCCCTTATATATTCTATTTCAAATTTATCAAAAACATTATGAGTATGTAAAAACTCTTTTTTTGCTAATAAAGTTTTAATTACATCATTTATATGTTTATAAGTTATTTTTTGTGTTATAGAATCACCTCTTTCAATCCAATGGTAAAAACATTTACCAATGCAACCTATATTGTCACTTTTCCAAAATAATTTATAAGTCGTTGCTACATCTTCATGAAGAAATTTTTCAGGATAATAAATATTGTTTTCGATAAACAGTTTCTTTTTATATAGTTTATTACAAGCCATAGGAGATATTGTTAAAGAAAGTATTTTTCTATATGCATCATCTTTTGATAATACTCCTTCACCAAATTTTGGTGCAGATATCACTTCCCCATCTTCTTTCACTTTGCAATAATCAAATACAACAATATCTACATCTTTACTTTTCATATAATTTACTAACATTTCCAATGTATCTTCTTCAATGTAGTCATCACTGTCTAAGAAAAATAAATATTCCCCCTTAGCATTGTCGATACCTGTGTTTCTAGCTCCACCAAGTCCTCTATTCTTTTGAGAAATGATTTTAAACCTATCATCTTTTTTTGTCATTTTTTTAACAATATCAATACTATTGTCTGGAGACTCATCATCAATAATTATAACTTCAAAATTATGGAAAGTTTGCTTTATAATTGATTTGACGCATTTTTCTATATACTTCTCAACATTATATACAGGAACTATTACACTAACATCTATACTATCTTTCATTACTTAACCTTATTATCTTCTCGCAAATGTCTTTTTTATAACCAATTGAAAACAGTAATTTTCCATCTTCCAATTGTTTAGTTAAATTTATGTATTTTTCGAGCTTCTCATTTCTATGCTCTACCTGCTCTGAAAGTTTTGCTATATCTTTGTTTCTGTTTTCAAGCATTGTCTCATATTTCTCGAGCTTCTCATTTCTATGCTCTACCTGCTCTGAAAGTTTTGCTATATCTTTGTTTCTGTTTTCAAGCATTGTCTCATATTTCTCGAGCTTCTGAGATAGTTTTCCTAATCTTGCATTTAATGCCTTTTTTAAAAAGCTATAAGATAAATAATACTTTTCTAAATACCCCATTATTTCATTATAAGAATTAGTACTTTGACTATTTTCTTCTGTTTTATCAGCTAATTTAAATACACTCTCAACCTCTTCATTTGAATAAATATTTTTCAAACCATAATTTACTATGGTATTAACTAAAGTGCCTTTTGTAAAATTGTACATATGTGCATGCACCAAGTAGCCTAAAAACAAAAAATCATAATAATCTTTTTCATAAGCTTTCATAACACCAGGAACTTCTATATAGAGTAAGGTTTCACTATGCATTAGCTGTTTTAAGCTGTTCATTTCCTTTTGCAAATCTATAAAATGCTCAAACACATGACTTAAGATGATAACATCAAATTTTTCCTCTTTTGCTGCAACTGTATCTATATTGCCATATATTATGTTGATTTCTTTACTCTTAGCTAAATCTATACAATCTTGACTATATTCGGTTCCAAGTTCTTCTACTGAAATATTCTCTTTTTTAGCTTCTTCTTTAAACTCTAATAAAATATTACCTGTACCAGAACCTATTTCAAGGACTTTAATCTTTTCTCTTTTTGGTAAATACTCTTTAAGAATGTTAAATATCTTTTTACCTTGTCCATCAGCAAAGAGTGCCGTTTGATTTTCTAAATGTTCTTTACCATAGTTCAACGGATGATAATATTTATTATAATAATATGGTAATGATTCCTCTTTTATCCTAGGACTAGTTGTAATCAATCCACAATCTTGACAGATCAAACTACCAAAAGGCAATCCAAATCTATCTATATTAGTTAATTGTTCTAGTTTGCTACTTCCACATTGACATTCACTAACAACTTCTGTCTCTATTTTTCCAGTCTCTAAATCTTTTAAAAATAACTCTTTATATTTTTGCGATACTGCATTAAGTTGTCTTGGAATTATATCGGTTCGTAAAAGTTCTTCTCTAAATTTCTTCATTATTCTATTTCCCATTTATGAGGCAATGTAACATACCCAAATACTCTTTCTTTATTTTTTACATAAAACTTATCATTTAGGTTTCTATATAAAAACTCACTTCCATCAACTACAACAAATACTGAATGGTAACTATTTGGATTAAAAGGACACTTAAATCTAATTTTTCCAGAAATGTCATAATTCCTGTTAAACAATTTTACACTACTATAATCACTATTAAAAGATGTAATATTATTCCCTGTCTCATCCCAAATAGGCAGTCCGATGATTAAATTTTTAGGCTTATACTTAAGTTCAAAAGAAAATTCCAACACCATCTCTTCTTCAAGTTCATAGTACTCTTTATTCCATTTATGTTTTACATCCGTAATCTTATCTATATTATGAAAAGCATCTCCATAAAAAGGTTTTATCTCTTGTTTGTTCTCTTTTTTCTTCAGCTCTAGCTTTTTCTTTTCTTCTTGCTCAAGATAATATTTTATAGCATCATCGGCTTTACCATAAAAAACTTTTTTACCTTTTTCTAATACCATGACATTATTACAAAAGAGTCTTACACTGTTCATAGAGTGAGATACAAATATCATAGATATATTATCTCTCATAGCATTTATCTTAGCAAGACACTTTTGTTGAAAGTTAAAATCACCAACGGCCAAAACTTCATCAAGTATGAGTATATCAGGCTCGCTAGAAGTAGCTATGCCAAACCCGAGTCTTGATTTCATACCACTACTGTATGTTTTTACGGGTTGATTTATAAATTCTCCTATCTCTGCAAACTCTTCTATCTCTTTTATTTTTTCTTTAAGTTCATGTTGTTTAAAACCATTGATTTTTAGATTTAATTCTATATTTTCAAGTCCGGTTAGTTCGGGCTTCAAACTTGAAGTTAGTTCCAATATGGCAGAAATTTTTCCTTTAACATTTACATGTCCCTGCGTTGGGCTTAAAACTCCAGCTATGATTTTCAAAAGTGTTGATTTTCCATTACCATTACGACCAATAACCCCTACTGCCTCTCCTCTT
>JALUMZ010000098.1 GCA_027055635.1 Campylobacteraceae bacterium | reverse complement strand
AACTTTGCCGGTGTGAATTTTTATGATGGTCAAGGATTTATGGTTCATAAATCTTTAGGTGTTAAAAGTGCAAAAGAACTTGATGGTGCAGCAGTTTGTGTACAATCTGGAACTACAACAGAGCTTAACCTAGCTGATTACTTTAGAAAAAATGGTATGAAATATAAATTGGTTGCTTATGATGCAAATGACCAAGTTGTAAAAGGCTATGAAAGCGGAAGATGCGATGTCATCACTTCTGACTCATCTCAACTTTACTCATTAAGAATCAAATTAAAAAATCCTAGTGGGTCAGCTGTACTTCCTGAAATTATCTCAAAAGAGCCATTAGGACCAGTTGTAAGACAAGGTGATGATAAATGGTTTAATATAGTAAAATGGTCTTATAATGCAATGGTAGCGGCTGAAGAAGCTGGAATCACAAGCAAAAATGTTGACAGTATGCTTAAATCAAACAATCCTACCGTCAAAAGAATACTTGGTGTTGAGGGAAAACTAGGTGCAAACTTAGGTTTAAGTAAAGATTTTGCTTATAATATCATCAAGCAAGTTGGTAACTATGGTGAAGTATTTGATAAAACTGTAGGTATGAATTCTCCTCTTAAAATCAAAAGAGGACTAAACGCTCTTTGGACAAAAGGTGGATTACAGTACTCTCCTCCATTTAGATAAAAACTTCTTTTACTTTAAAATTTTGGGCAGGGTTTTCCTGCCCTGCTCTATAAAACATAAAGGAAATAAATGTTTGCACTTTTAAGAGATAGAAAGGTAAGAGGTATCCTCTTTCAGCTACTTACTGTTATCGGTTTAGTTGCATTTTTGTGGTATATTGGCACAAATACAGTTCACAATATAGAACAAAGAGGCATCCAGACGGGTTTTGGTTTTTTAAATGGAACAGCAGGTTTTGCTATAAATGATACACCCATAGCCTACAACGAAACATATACACACGGGAGAGTATTTTTAGTTGGCTTACTAAATACTCTAATAGTCTCATTTGTAGTTATTATACTATCAAGTCTTTTAGGCTTAATAATCGGGGTTCTGAGGCTTTCAAACAACTGGCTTATTGCAAAATTATCTTCGGCCTATATAGATTTGTTTAGAAATATACCTATACTCTTGCAAATTTTATTTTGGTATAATGTTGTCTTAGCAACGCTACCAAGCCCTAGAAAAAGCATAGAATTTTTTGGTTCTATATTTATAAATAATCGTGGATTTTATGTTCCAAAGCCCGCTTTAAACTCCACAACTATATCCATGATAGTTGCTGTTTTTCTAGCCGTCACAATCATATTTTTTCTAAATAGATGGTCGAACAAAAGACATGAAGATACGGGTGAAGAGTTTCCTGTCTTATTGACAGGTATCGGGCTTATTATAGGTTTGCCTATTATTGCATATTTTATTGGTGGAGCAGATATGAATCCATCATATCCTGTCTTAAAAGGTTTTAACTTCAAGGGTGGGAAAACTTTTTACCCAGAATTTTTAGCCTTGGCTTTTGCTCTTACTATCTATACCGCAACATTTATAGCAGAAGCAGTAAGAAGTGGTATAGAAGCGGTGAGTAAAGGACAAAAAGAGGCGGCAGCCTCGATAGGATTATCCAGCTACCAGGCTTTGAAACTTGTGGTTCTTCCCCAAGCTATAAGAATCGCGATTCCTCCTACTATAAATCAATACTTGAATATTGTAAAAAACTCATCCTTGGCAACTGCTATAGGATATCCAGAATTAGTAACTGTTTTTGCCGGAACATCACTAAATCAAGTTGGTCAAGCTATTGAGATCATCTCAATGACCATGCTTGTTTATCTTGTAGTTAGTCTTGCTGTTTCAGCACTTTTAAATTGGATAAACTTTAAAATGAAAATTAAGGAAAGATAGAAATGGCTGTTTATAATAAAGTAGAAACCAGAGAAGCACCATCAGGTTCAAGAGGTGTCTTGCTTTGGTTAAGAGAAAATCTTTTTTCATCTCCGCTCAATAGCGCAATGACGGTATTAGGAATCGCTATACTACTTTGGATAATTCCACCTTTCATAAAGTGGTCAATAATAGATGCAAATTTTGCAGGACATACAAGAGCAGACTGTACGGGAGATGGAGCTTGTTGGGTTTTTGTCAAAGCAAAGCTTAGTATGTTTATGTATGGATTTTATCCTGAAGTTGATAGATGGAGAGTGAATTTAGCTTATGCCCTATTTTTCGTGGTAATTGCAGCTTTTAAGTTCTTAAAAAAATCTGGCATTAAAATTTTTATAGCAACTCTATATTTTATAGTTGCTTTTATATTGATAAGGGGTGGCTACTTTGGCTTGGATGTGATAGACACAAACAAATGGGGTGGATTGATGTTGACTATCGTCATCTCTGCTGTTGGAATTGTCGGATCTTTCCCTATAGGCATACTATTTGCTTTCGGTAGAGCATCCAAACTTCCTATCATAAAGAGTGTGAGTGTTACATATATAGAATTTATCAGGGGTGTTCCTTTGATCACTATACTATTTATGTCATCTGTTATCTTACCTCTATTTTTTCCAGAGGGAGTAACATTTGATAAACTACTTCGTGCACTTATTGGTATCACATTTTTTCAAGCAGCCTATATCGCTGAGATCATTCGTGGGGGAATGCAAGCGATACCAAGTGGTCAATATGAAGCTGCTGATGCTGTGGGATTATCATACTGGCAAAAGATGCTTTTAGTCATACTGCCCCAAGCTCTAAAAGTTGCTATACCTAATCTAGTTGGCTCATTTATAGCACTATTTCAAGATACTACGCTAGTGTTAATCATAGGACTATTTGATTTGTTGGCTATGGTTCAACTCACCGGTAGTGATTCACATTGGCTAGGTTTTGAAACTGAGGGATATGTATTTGTAACGATAATATTTTGGGTTTTTTGCTATAGTATGTCTGTATATAGCAAATCACTTGAAAAAAGATTTAACACCAATTTAAAATAGGAAAGATAATGGAAAACAAAGAAGATGTAATAGAAATAAAAAATTTAAATAAGTGGTATGGTGATTTTCATGTCTTAAAAGATATAAATCTAAATGTAAAAAAAGGTGAGATTATCGTAGTAGCTGGCCCTAGCGGTAGTGGAAAATCTACACTAATAAGATGTATAAATTATCTAGAGCAGTTCCAAGAAGGTCAGATCATAGTAAATGATGTTGAACTAACAGATGATGTCAAAAAAATTAAAGCTGTTAGAGAAGATGTTGCTATGGTATTTCAACACTTCAATCTTTTTCCTCACCTTTCTATAGTTGATAATCTAACATTAGCTCCAATATGGGTAAAAAAGACGCCTAAAAAAGAGGCTATAGATACTGCTATGCAATTTTTAGAGAGAGTAGGTATAGCTGACCAAGCTATGAAATATCCAAACCAACTTAGTGGAGGACAGCAACAAAGGGTAGCAATCGCTAGAAGTTTGTGTAAAAATCCTTCTATTATGCTTTTTGATGAACCAACAAGCGCATTAGATCCAGAGATGATTTCAGAAGTTTTGGATGTTATGATTGAACTAGCACAGGAACACAGGACTATGGTCTGCGTAACTCACGAGATGGGTTTTGCCAAAAAAGTTGCTGATAGAGTTATATTTATGGAGGCAGGTCAAATCATAGAAGAAAATACTCCTGAAGAGTTCTTTGAAAATCCACAATCAGATAGACTAAAGTTATTTTTATCTCAAATACTTTCACATTAGATTATAAAATTTTATCCTATTATGAGACCACTATATAGCGGTCTCATATTTTACAATCTTGCATAGCTACAAGGATTTTTCTTCTTCTAAGCTCTTTTTTTATCTCCTGTTTTTCATATCCGTCAGCTATTACTTTACTTACTTCAATACCGCCATCAAAAACTTTGTCCCAGATATCTAGTTTTTTAGCTCTGCTTCTTATGCCTTTTTTATAGTTTCCCAACCATTTACAAATAGGCATATCTATCGCTATGATTTTAAGTTCACCGTTGCTAATATATCTTTCAAAATATGGCTGATTTTTCAAAGCTGCTAGATAATGTTTTGGTGCATCTATATTTTTCAATAGAGCTATAGCGTCAAATTTTAAAATATTACTAGAAATATACAGAAAATAATAGGGGTAAATATCTTCTTCAAAAGTTCCCTGTCCTCTTCCAAATTCTAATGCACACTTTAAAAAGAGCTCTTTTTGAGCTCTGCATGTAGAGACTTTATCTAATATATCTAGTCTAAGCAGATAGTATAGTCCAAAATATAGATATTTTGATTTAAATATCTTTTCAAACTCCCAAAAAATCCTAGTTTTGCTTAAATCTGCCAAAGATATGTCGTTCATAATTTTAATGCTATTTTTATCTATCTTAAAACCAAACCTAGAACTAAACTGAATAGCTCGTAAAACTCGCAAACTATCCTCTTTAAAACTATCTTCATCTATAATAGTTATAGTTCTGTTTTTTATACTCTCAAATCCACCATAAAAATCCAAAAGCTTATAGCTAAATATATTTAACATCATAGAATTCATAGTAAAATCGCGACGACTAGAAGCCAAAGACTCTTCTTGACATATCTGCACATCAAAAGCTCTATGCCCTACACCACTCTTTCTTTCAGTTCTTGGCAATGATATATCGATATCACCATATTTATAGACAAAAAAGCTTTTTCCGACACCTTTAGCACCTAGTTTTTTCATCAATTTATCAAAAGAATCTTCATCTATATCATATACTTCGATATCCAAATCTCTCATAGCATGATTCATAATCATATCTCTCACACTTCCACCAACGAGATAAGCTCTATCTGTATAATCCTTTAAGAAATTTTGAATTTTTTGAAATTGTATTTGTAAGTCAGGTGGTAATCTTTCTAAGAGGTTCACTGTTTTTCTAGTTTGAGACTCTCTAGTCTTTCATCAATTGTAGCCAAAAGATACTCCAAGAAGTTAAGTGTCAAATCAACCTTCGCCTCTATATTTTTATTGTTTGGTGATAAAAAACCTTCAAAAAGAACTAGAATTCTCTCCCGTATGTTTTCATAAAATTGCTTCTCATTGCTAGAAATACAATCTATCTCCATGCTGTTTATCGTCTCATTTTCTTGTTTGATCTCACTTTTTTGCTCTTGAATACTCTCAATTTCAACACTCTCTTCTAGCTCAGCCAGTGTCGATATAATCATATCTTTTAATTCCATTTCGCCTCCACTCATCAAAGCTTTACCAACCATCTTTCAAATTCTAAAAATTCTACATCACTACTCATATTTACAAAAAAGCTCTTCATCTGCTCATCTACCCCTGGATATTTTTTTCTTATCCCACTAAGTCTTCTGATGGCAACTCTAGCCTCTTTATTTTTAGGATTTTTCTTAAGTAACTCTTTATATATATCTAGTGCATCAGATTTCAAACCTTGGAGTTCATAAATGGAAGCTAGAGTTAAAGTCTTGACCATACGGCTCTATACCTTATCTATTTTTTCTATTATGACTGAGCCCATCTCTTGAGTGGAACAGACAACTTTAGCATGATATTTAGCCAAATCAGGAGTTCTATACCCCTCATGAAGAACCTCTTTTATAGCATTTTCTATAGTATCTGCAGCATTTATCTCTCCTAGTGAATATCTAAGCATCATAGATGCACTTAAGATTGTAGCTATTGGATTTGCTATACCTTGCCCTGCTATGTCCGGAGCAGAGCCATGAATAGGTTCATACAAGCCTACTAAACCGCCTATAGAAGAGGATGGGAGAAGACCGATAGAACCACTCATCATACTCGCCTCATCACTTAGTATATCGCCAAATATATTACCCGTAAGCATTACATCAAACTGCTTTGGATCTCTAACCAACTGCATAGCTGCATTATCTACAAACATATGAGATAATTCAACCTCTGGATACTCTAGCGCAACCTCTTCTACTGTTGATCTCCACAAACGGCTTACTTCCAAGACATTTGCCTTATCGACCGAACAGACTTTTTTTCTTCTTTTCATAGCTGAATCAAAAGCAATTTTTGCAATTCTTACTATTTCTTCTTTTGAATAGATCATTGTATTATAGGCAACATAGCCGTCATTCACCCTTGGTTCTCCAAAATAGATACCACCTGTGAGTTCTCTAACTACAAGCAAATCAACACCTTTTATGACTTCTGGTTTCATACTGCTAGCTTCTATAAGCTCATCAAAAACAGCTACTGGTCTTAGATTTGCAAAGAGTCCAAGCTCTTTTCTTAGTTTCAATAATCCACTCTCAGGTTTTAATTCTCTAGGTAAATTATCCCATTTATAGCCACCAATAGAACCAAATAGTATGGCATCACTGTTTTTGCTACCTTCTATAGTCTCGTCTGGTATAGGATTGCCTACTGCCTCATAAGCACATCCACCCATAAGATACTCTTTATATTTAAGTTCAAATCCCTCTTTTTTACTTACTATATCTAAAACTTTAATGGCTTCATCTACAATTTCGGGACCTATCCCATCGCCTTTTATGACAGCTATATTATATGTTTTCACACATTTTCCTTTTTTATCTCTTCCTTGGCATAGTTGATTAAGCCACCACTTGCTATAAGCTCTTGCATGAAAGGAGGAATTGGGGTAAATTTATATGTATTATTTCCATTTCTAATCTCTCCACTCTCCATATCAATCTCTATACTGTCTCCCTCTTGTATCTCATCACTTTGAGGTAACTCAAATATAGGCAATCCCATATTGAAAGCATTTCTATAAAAAATTCTAGCAAAACTTTTTGCTACAACTGCACTGATTCCAGCCGCCTTCAGAGCTATAGGAGCATGCTCTCTACTACTTCCACATCCAAAATTTTCTCCAGCTACTATCACATCTCCTCTATTCATTTTATTCAAGAAATCAGGATCTACATCTTCCATGATATGTTTTGCCAATTCACTAGGTTCTGAGGTATTTAGATATCTAGCCGCTATGATCAAATCTGTATCTATATTATCTTTAAATTTCCATACTTTTGCATTTATTTTGCCCATAAAAATTCCTTTAGCAGACTATAAAGTCTTATGATTGTTTATATTTTATCTAAAAAAAAATTAAATCTCTATTTTTTCTAAATCTTGCGCATCAGATTTAAACCACTCTTCTTGCGTAAACTCTACATCTGATATTTGTTTCAGGTCTCTTTTTAGATATTTTCCACTTGCACTAACTGCGATAGTACCATCAGGCAGATATATCTCACCGTCTCCTTCAAATATCCTGCCTCTATCTTTAGTGATTCTGCCCACAACTTTCAACTCTACATCTGTTGGCACAGGTTTTTTGTATTTTACATTTAGCTCTATCGTAACTCCAAAACTATTTTCTCCATATCTATTCATAATGGCTCTACCAATCGTCTCATCCAAGATAGTAGCACTAATTCCACCATGCATAATCCCAGGATAACTTTGTAGTTCACCTCTAGGAGTAAAAAGAGCTATAGTTTCATCTCTATGGCTAACATAAAATTTTGCCTTTAATCCTATAGTATTTTGAATACCGCATACAAAACAGCATTTTGAGATATTTTGCTTCTCTTTTATCTTAAATTCCACGATTTTTTCCTTGTAAATATAAATATATCATCACACTCATACCAGCACTTCCTAATACCATAGCCATCACTACTATTTGATATCTTACCGCTATGATAGGGCTAACTCCTGAGAGGATTTGTCCAGTCATCATACCGGGCAACGATACCAATCCAACAGCCAAAAAAGCATTTACCTGTGGTATCAAAGAGGCTCTAAAGGAGATGGCTCTCGCACTTATATAATCTCTTGTTTTTATCTCATTTTCAAATCTTTCCGCACCTAAGGACAAAGCATTCATAGAGTTTGCATATATCATTCCAGCTAATGGAATTATAAATCTAGGCTGATAAAATGGATCCAAATCCAAGACAAAAAACAGCACCAACACAAGATTAAAACTGCCACCAATAGCAACAGAGATAAAGATTTTTGAGTATGTATTAAAATTCTTATCTTTTATGTTTCTAAGAGCAATAAAACTAGATACACTTATCATAAAAAGAAGAATCCCCAAACCCATCATAGGATTTTGATTTTGAAAAATATAACTTAAAAAATAACCTATGATTAGGAGCTGTAAAATCATCCTAAAGGTTGCCAAACCAATCTCTTTGAAGTTTTTTGTCCACAAAAAATAGACAAAACCTACGA
Source organism: Campylobacteraceae bacterium (assembly GCA_027055635.1). Taxonomy (GTDB): domain Bacteria; phylum Campylobacterota; class Campylobacteria; order Campylobacterales; family Sulfurospirillaceae; genus JAADIZ01. Next base: position 3,730 of record JALUMZ010000098.1, on the reverse strand, counting down.
TTATGATAGGAATAAACATAAAAAGCAAACTTGATATTGATATTAACTGCATAAGTGAAATCATAGCATACTTTTAATACAATAGGGCATAAGACTTTTCACAAAGGTTCTCGTATGTTAAAATCTATATTTGTATTTTTTGTCTCTGCTGTTTTTATATTTGCTGCAAATCTGGATCGAAACCAAAGCAAAAAACAGGAATTGAAATGGAACAACTCAAAAACCACATTTATATCTAAAAAAGAGGAAAAATATCAAGAATACAGGAAAAATCTAGAGGAAGAAAATAGAAAACTAGAGGAGGATGGCTTTTGCTCCTGCAATAATAACTAAAATTTTGATAACAGTTATTAGCTTACAGACAATAATACCCATATATGAGTATTATCACTCAGGTATTCCATCCCATATTTCAATATCATCAATCCATTGATATTTTGGATTTGCATCCCCGTATATTTGAGTTAGCATAATAAAATCAATAGGTTTTGAATTTCGAGTAGTTGGCCCATGGTGGTCACCAACTACTTTTCCATCTATTTTCCATAATGCCCTGCCATCATCACCTTCACTCCAATGCCAGTAAAATTCAGTCAAAAACCATTTATTTATAGGAACGGGAATTGTTTTGTTATCAATTTCCCAAATAGGATTTTCAGGATTTTGATCACCTTGCCAGTGCCAATATGGCACTCCATTTTCATCTGTATAGATATATGCTATCAATCTAAATCCATTGTTTTTCGCATAATCTTTAGTTTTATATTCAAAAATTGCTCTCCACATATTTGGTTGAAATAGACTTGTACCATCTATTTTGATCCAATATTTTATATATAAGTCTTTTCTTCCTTCTTGAACATTTAAAATTTCATATGGGCATTGGGTTACCCCTATATCATAATTTTCGGTACTATATAGAGCTTTAGTATATTTACCATTATGGCCAATAACAGTTTGAATTTCACTGTGAACAGCTTGATGGTTATCATCATCTACATAGTGCAAAGCGCTTTCATTTGCCCCAAATATATCAATTGGCCAAGAAAAACCTGTTTCATTGTCAGTACCTTTTATGTATCGATAATCTTCATTATCAAGATAGGCTGTATTGTCAATATATACACCGTTTTCAAAACCAGACTTAAACAAAAGTTTTGGCTCAACAGATGGTGCTATTGATGAATCAAATGTTTCAGCAGTTGAAATAAATCTCTCATTTTTTATTAAGTCTATAAAGGTTTTTTGTGTCTCCAAAGAGGAATCCAATCTTATTGTACTCATTGTTCCATCCTCATTTTCCCAATTTTCATGCCAAGGACTAATTGCAGAAAATTTTATATAAGGATTATCTAAAATCGTTTGAAATGCATCTTCTAGCCAGATACTTTTGTTGCCATCTTGATGATAGTCTGTTACCCCAAATTCTAAAAGTGCAACAGGTTTTGTGCTATTTATCTCTTTATAGGAATCAATATAATTTTCAAGTTGAGTGGAAAATTCTAAACCATCCCACTCTTCATCTAGTGTTTGAGCTCCATAAAGACTAAAACCTATCCAATCTATATAATTATCACCGGGATAGTAGTATTTGGGTTGATTCCATTGTGCATTTGGAAATGAAGTGTAATTAAAATGATAAAACCATGTAATATGATTAACCTTTTCTTTTTTAAAGATATCGATGATGTGTCTATAGGCATCTCTATATCTTTCTGGACCATCTGGATAATTTGGATCGCCATACCCATCCGTTTTGCCTGCTCCATTAAACACTCCGCTATATCCAAACCAATCTCCATTTGCTTCAACTGCAAAATCTATGAGTAATGGTATATTATCCTCTTTTGCATCTTTTGCCCACTCTGTTAATTCTGTATCAAAATCACCATCTATAATTTTTTGCAAAGAGAAGTAATCTTCAGCAACTCCTTGAGTCTCATCACTTCTAGGCATCAATCTAACAAAAGGGATACTCTTGGCATCATGAATTGCATGAATATGTTCTTTTGGATATTTTATGCCATTAAACCAATTTTGAGAAAAATATGCCCATACTATTTTTTTGCCAAAAATTGTTTCAAAGTCTCTTATTTTTTGGCTTGTTACTTGATCTTCAGATCCTCCAAAATCAGGAAATGCACCAAAATAGATCTTATCATCATCAGGAGGAAGAAGTTTTGTCTCTTCCATTCCTGAATGAAAAGAGTTGCTTTTACCACTGCTACCGCCTCCGCATCCAACTAAAAATAGTGAGATTAGTATAAAAATTAATAGTTTCACTTTGTTCCTTTTGCTTTGTAGCTAACGGTCGCGCTGAGCGGGCACGAACAACTATTTCTTAGTTGGCATTATATCACCTTTTAGTATGTATTACAATTTAAAATGCATATTGATTTGTATCGTTTTTATGGTATTTTTCTAAGTTTTACTTAGATTTCTTTTCTTATTGCTTGAAATCTAATATTTTTACTTGTGTAGTTGCAGCTAGAGGGGATATTTTTAGAGATAGAACTCAGGAGGAGATGTAAAGCTAATAGTTGCCACCAAATTTATAAAATTATCAAATTTTTGCAAATAAATTTATTTTTTTCTGCTACAATGGGATCAATCATAAAAAAAATAAAGGGTTATAAGAATGGATCAGTTTTTACCTGCAATTTTCGTATCAATTGTTGTTGCATTTGTAGTTATAAAGAATATAAAAAAAATTACAGAAAAGATGGATATAGATGCTTTAAATCCATACGACAAATACGCCTCTTTTTCAGCTCATATCCAAGAGTACATAAGAGATATCAAAAAAGAGATAAATCAAGACGATAAAAGTGATGTCATATTTGCCTTGCTTGATGGTGTAGATTTAGAAAAAGCACAAGAAAAATTGTCGGATTTTATCAGAAAACTTGTGTTTTTTGAAACCTCTATGGCAAAAAACCGCTCAAAACAACAGATAGAAAATGAGTTGGCTCAACTGCTTTTTGATTTAGATAGCTTTATAAGAGAAAATATAGAAAATGGTGACTTGATCGCCGATAAAATGAAAAAAGATCTGCAATCAAGATTTGAAGAACTTATAGGATAGAGTTTCTAAATAAATTCATCTTTTCTTGTGCTTCTTTTAAGCTTATAGGTGCAAATTTTACTATATCTCCGGATTTTAATTGGGAAAGTTTAAAGCAATCGATAGGTAAAACAGATCCAATCTTAGGGTAGCCTCCTATAGTTTGTCTCTCTTTCAGTAATACTATAGGTTTTCCGTCTTTCGGTATCTGTATCGCTCCAAAACTTATGCCCTCAGATATGATTCCATTTGCCTTGCATTTGATTTCTTGACCATCTAGTCTGTATCCCATCCTATTAAATTGAGATGACACCGTGTAATCACTTGAAAAAAACTTCTCAAGTTCTTCTTTTTCAAACAGATCATCCTGATACCCTAAAAACACTCTTAGAGTTAACTCTTTTGGGTATGCAGGAATAAACTGACTTTTAAAAATGAAATTATTGCTCTTTAAAGTAGTATCTGTAAATTTTAGCAAATCACCTTTTTCGAGTTTTCTGCCAATATTTTCTTTTATGGTAACCGAGTTGCTTCCTAGCTCTTTTTCTATATTAAAACCATTTTTTACACCAAAATAGACTCTAAGACCACTCTTTGCAAATCCAAACTCAAGAGTATCACCTTTTTTTATATTGTGCGTTCTCCATGTAGCAACCTCTTTAGAGT
>JALUMZ010000097.1 GCA_027055635.1 Campylobacteraceae bacterium | reverse complement strand
AAGAGTTCTTCGAAGTTAGAATATCCTGTTCCAAAATCATCTACAGATATTTTACAGTTGTACTCTTTCACCGAAGATATAAAACTAGCAATATGTTCATAGCTGCTCATCTGTTCATCTTCAAGAAGTTCAAAAGTTAAATGGTCTGCTATATCTCTGTTTTCTTCGAGAATTTGGATAATTTGCCTTTTGATTTTTAGATCAGATACATTACTGTAGGGAATATTTATGCTTACATAGATATTTTTCTCTCTTATCTTCTTTAAAGACAGATAGAGGACAGTTTTTGTGATTTCACCTATTAGCTTAGCTTTTTTTGCTATATTTAGAAATAAAAATGGAGACAATACCTCACCATCTGGTGTTATTAGCCTTACTAGAGCTTCATATTTGAGTATTTTTTCACTCTCCAAATCTACAATAGGCTGAAAATATGCAACTACTCTATCTTCGAGCAAGGCTTTTTTGAGTAGAGATAGAATTTCCATATTTCTTTTTATCTCTTTGGATGTATCAAAATTATCCTCATATATTTGATATGAAATTGTATTTGATGATTTTATCTTTTTTAATGCTATAGTAGAGCATTTAACAACTTCGTCTTGGTTGTAAGATGCTCCTATTGATACGGATACAGATATACTATGTTTGTCAATTTCAAAATCATTATCATTTATGTGCTTTAGTATCTTTTTGATATTTTTCTTAAGATTATCTAAATTTTGAAATTCATAAAGTATTGCAAAATCATCTCCGCTGATTCTGTATATTTTTGCGTTATCTATGCTTTTAGACAAGTATTTGATTTTTTTTGCCATCAGTTTTAGAACTTTATCTCCGATGTCTAATCCGAATAGATTATTTATATCTTTAAAACAGTCTATATTTATGAGTATAAAAGCGGGGTTTTTGAAAGATTGTTTATCTTTTTTAAGACAAACTCTATTTCCTAAGTTGGTGAGTTCGTCAGTAATTGTTGAGAGGTACAATTTTTGGGATAGTTTTTTTAGCTTTATATTTTCCCTCTCGCTATAAAAGATAAAAAAGAGTATCACAGCTATACTCAAAAGATATAAAGTTAGCAGAAGATTTGAAAATTTTCCTATCTCTTTTTGTTCTATTACCGACTCTTTGATATATTTTTTTAAAATAATTTTTATATTATCATCTATATTCGATGAGATTATAGAGTCTAAGCTTTTCTGTACAATAAAAAAATTGTCAATAAATATAGACAGATGCAAGGAAAAAATCTCTACTATTTTTTTCTTTTTCTTCTCTTTGATGGCTTTTGACAAATCATCTATCTCCTTTTTGTAGCGGATTAGGTCATTTTTAAAATCATTATCAAAAGAATTTATGTGTATAAAGATACTATTTTGAGCCTTTGAAAATAGAAAAAGCATAGTCTTGTCTTTTGTGCTATTCATATTAAAGGATTTAAATCCATCTTCTAATATCCTAGATAGATACATTGCACTATTTTTAATTGGTGCGCTATGCTGAAGAAAATTATAAATATTACCTTTTAGCTTTTCAAAACTTTTTTCTTCCTTCTCTAGCGTAAGAAGCACATCTCGATGTTGATTTTTTTTTAAATCATTATTTTTTATGATGTTACTAAATAACCCATTAATCCTCTTTATCTCTAGATTGATGATATCGTTGTTAAAATATAGATAAAATTTATCTCTAAAAATATCATTTTGTAGTTTATTTATATGGTTTATTATGAGTTGAAGTTGAGTGGAGATAAAGTTCGTCTGGTTTATTTCATATAACATTCTGGATTTTTGATTATAAACTCCAAATATACCTGCAAAAGCAAGAAGAAGTACCATTGATATTTTGATTAATAGATATTTCATATTATGACGACCCACCCCCCACGATATCTTTGTACTCATAAAGTTCATTTGGATAATCTTTTTAATATTGTAGGTTTTTTTCCTGTTAATGTTTTAAAAAAAGCAGTCAATTCATCAATTTCGCTATCTGTGAGTATTAATCCAAGATTGTGATAAGCCATCTGATTTAAAGCATCTTTTATATTTTTTGCTGAACCATCATGAAAATATGGTGCGCTCAACATGATGTTTCTCAAGGTTGGAACTTTAAATACATTTTTATCATTTGGATTATGGGTTAGTGCATATCTGTCTGGTATGTTCTTTTCCCATTTGTAGGGATATATGACTCCTATCTTTTGAAAGCTATTGTCACCTATATTTACACCATTATGGCAAGTAATACAACCAAGAGTCTTAAAGAGTTTGTATCCTTTAGCTTCCTTTGTTGAAAGTTTTGTCTGTTTTCTTAAATATCTGTCAAATTTACAATTTGGGGTAAAAAGAGCCTTCTCAAACTCTGCAATAGCATCAATTGCATCTTTTGGCATGGGTTTTTTGTGGTAGATAAGGTCAAATTCTTTTGTATAAAATTTATTGCCCCTTAAGTATTTTTGTATCTTTTGGTTGTTCATACCCATCTCTACAGGATTGTGCATAGGACCACTTGCTTGCGCCTGCAGATCTTTAGCTCTTCCATTCCAAAATTGTCTAAAGCCAAAATAGCTATTAAATACAGTTGGTGCATTGGATGAACCTTTTTTACCGTTGACTCCGGCAGATACAGAGGTTTTTCTTGGATCTGCTCCTCCCTTGTCCAAATCATGGCAAGTTGCACACGAGATTTTACCTGTAGATGAAAGTCTAGGATCCATATAGAGGAAATATCCAAGTTTTGCTTTTTGATAATTATAATCTACATGTAGAGGTATGGGTTTTATCGGTTCATTAGCAACGGAAATAGTAGTAAAAAAAATTAGTAAAATTAAAATTTCTTTCATAATAATACATTCTATCAAAAGGCATATAAAATAAAACTTTAGATGTGCCCTTGCTTAGGAAAATAGAAGATTAAGATTGGTATAATTTCGCTACTTCTACATGTAGGAAAGATATGACAGTTATATTGTTTGATTTGGACGGCACTCTTATAGACTCTACTGAGGCTATTTTGGAGAGTTTTGAGTATAGTTTTAAAAGTTTTGGCACAAAAACTCCAGATGATGAAGTTATAAAATCACTTATTGGGTATCCGCTTGATATTATGTATGCAAAACTTGGTGTACAAGCACAAAATATTGATGAAATTATAAGCGCATATAAAAAACATTATAGAAAAATATCACGAGATAAAACTGTGTTGCTACCTTATGCAAAAGAGGCTTTGGAAGAGGCTAGTAAAGTTGCTCTCTTAGGTATTGTGACCACCAAGACAAAGAGGTATTCACAAAAGTTGCTTGAATATATGGAAATCTTGAAGTATTTTAAAGTCCTCGTAGGAAGAGAAGATGTAAAGTATCCTAAGCCTCATCCTGAACCGATTCTGAAAGCATTATCCTTATTAAATGCAGATAAAGATAGTACATGGATGATAGGTGATACAAAGATGGATCTAGAAAGCGCAAAAAGTGCAGAGGTAAATTGTGCCGGTGTAACTTGTGGTTATGGAGAAAAAAAAGAGCTTGAGAATCTGAGTGGAAATATATTTGCAAATTCTTTTGATGCTGTAAAGTTTATTTTATCGTCAATCTAATCTTTCTTATAAAATTATCATATTGTTGTGATAATATTCGTCATATGCAAATAAAAATAAAATTATTTATTTAATACGCATACAAATAAATAATTTAATATAATTTATAATATCATTACATATTAATAGGTTATTAAGAGAATGATAAGTAGAATAGTAAGAATTCTACTAAAATTATAAAAATAAAACTTAACAAAGGGGATAGATTATGGCAAAAGTCATGAAAACTATGGATGGAAATGAAGCTGCAGCTTACTCAGCGTATGCTTTTACAGAAGTTGCGGGTATATATCCGATAACACCTTCTTCTCCAATGGCAGAACACACTGATATGTGGGCTAGCAAGGGTAAAAAGAATCTGTTTGGTATGCCTGTAAAATTGGTTGAAATGCAGAGTGAAGCTGGTGCTGCCGGAGCTGTTCATGGTTCACTTCAATCAGGTGCATTAACTACAACTTATACAGCTTCTCAAGGATTATTGCTTAAAATACCAAATATGTATAAGATGGCGGGACAACTTTTGCCAGCAGTCATACATGTAGCAGCTAGATCTTTAGCTACTCATGCACTCTCTATATTTGGAGATCATCAAGATATATATGCGACAAGGCAGACAGGATTTGCACTTTTGGCTTCAAGTTCAGTTCAAGAAGCTATGGATTTAGCAGGTGTCGCACATCTTTCAGCAATAAGAGGAAGAGTTCCATTTTTACACTTTTTTGATGGTTTTAGAACTTCGCATGAGATTCAAAAAATAGAAGTGATGGATTATGCAGTATGGGATAGACTTTTAGATAAAGAAGCAGTTGCTAAATTTAGAGCAGAAGCTCTAAGTCCAGAAGATCCAAAAACAAGAGGTACTGCACAAAATGATGATATATATTTTCAAGGAAGAGAAGCACAAAACAAGTTTTATGATGCACTTCCTGATGTAGTGGCTGATTATATGGCTGAAATTTCAAAAGAGACAGGCAGAGACTATAAACCATTTACTTACTATGGAGATCCTGAAGCTACTAGAGTTATTGTAGCTATGGGTTCTGTTACTGAGACTATCAAAGAGACAGTTGATCACTTAAGAGCAAAAGGTGAAAAAGTTGGTTTGGTTGTTGTGCATCTTTACCGTCCATTTAGCCTCAAATACTTCTTTGATGTGGTGCCAAAAACTGCAGAAAAAATAGCAGTGTTAGATAGAACAAAAGAGCCAGGAAGTATAGGAGAGCCACTATTCCTAGATATTCAAGCAGCATACTATAGAAAGAAAAATGCTCCGGTTATAGTCGGTGGTAGATATGGGCTATCTTCAAAAGATACAAATCCTGCGCAAATCATAGCAGTCTTTGAAAACCTTGATGCAGCTGAGCCAAAGAGTGATTTTACTATTGGAATTATTGATGATGTTACATTTAAGTCATTGCCACTTGGAGAAAATATTTCACTAGGGGGAGAGGGTGTAAAAGAGTGTCTGTTTTATGGAATTGGTGCTGATGGTACAGTGGGTGCAAATAAAAACTCTGTTAAGATTATAGGTGATAAAACAGACCTTTATGCCCAAGCGTATTTTGCGTATGACTCTAAAAAATCGGGTGGTTACACAAGAAGCCACCTAAGATTTGGACCAAACCCAATCCGCTCAACTTACCTGGTAACAAGACCTGACTTTGTGGCTTGTTCAGTCGCGGCCTATATGGATGTTTATGATATGATAGGTGGATTAAAAGATGGCGGTACATTTTTACTCAACTCTATCTGGGATGCGAAAGAGACTGCTAAGAGAGTACCAAATAAATTCAAAAAAACATTAGCCCAAAAACATGCTAAATTTTATGTTATAAATGCTACAAAGATAGCTAGAGATATTGGACTCGGTAGTAGAACAAACACTATCATGCAAGCTGCTTTCTTTAAGTTAGCTGACATCATAGAGTTTGAAAAAGCAAAAGAGTTCATGAAAGAGTTTGCTCATAAATCATATATTAAAAAAGGTGAGTATATAGTAGAGATGAACTATAAAGCTATAGACAGCGGAGAAGCTGGACTTGAAGAAGTAGAAGTTGATCCTGCATGGGCAAATTTGGGTGATGAGATTTCACTTGCTGTTCCTGAAAAATACCCGGGAGACAAATTTATAGAATCAATTTGTAAGCCGATGAATAAAGCGCTTGGGGATGAACTTCCTGTCTCTGTATTTATGGAACATGTAGATGGTTCAGCAGAAAATGGTTCAACTGCACATGAGAAAAGAGGTGTGGCTACAATGGTTCCAACATGGAATGAAGATACTTGTATTCAGTGTAACCAATGCTCATTTGTGTGTCCTCACTCAGTTATCAGACCATTTTTGATAAATGATGATGAACTTAAAGATGCACCTGAGGGAGTTAAGAACCATGTTCTTGATGCCAAAGGCAAAGAGTTAAAAGGCAAAGGATTAAAATACAAAATCCAAGTCTCTACACTTGATTGTACAGGATGTGAACTTTGTGCAGAAATTTGTCCTACAAAAGATAAATCTCTTGTGATGGTTCCGATAGATCAAGAGTTAGATAACAATGAGCAAGAAAATGCTGATTATCTCTTCCAAAAAGTAACATATAAAGATGATTTTGTTAAGAAAACAACTGTTAAAGGTTCACAATTTGCCAAACCGTTGTTTGAATTCCATGGTGCATGTCCGGGATGTGGTGAAACTCCATATATATCTTTAGCAACTCAGCTTTACGGTGAGCATATGATGATAGCAAATGCAACTGGATGTTCTTCTATCTATGGTGGCTCAATGCCTTCAACTCCATATACTATAAATGATGAAGGTCACGGACCTGCATGGGCTAACTCGCTATTTGAGGATAATGCCGAATTTGGTATGGGTATGCACATAGCAAATGAAACTATAAGAAATAGAGCAGCAAATATCATGGCAAACTCTATGGATGAAGTTCCAAATGCCCTAGTTGCACTATATAAAGATTTCTTAGAGTATAAAGATGACAGAGTAAAAACAGCCGAGATAAGAGATAGAATGGTGCCATTGCTAGAAGAAAACCTTGATATTCCTAGTGTTGCAGAGCTTTATAAAATAAGAAGATACATAGCTAAAAAATCACAATGGATTATCGGTGGAGACGGCTGGGCTTATGATATTGGTTATGGTGGACTTGACCATGTAAGCGCAAGTGGTGAAGATGTAAATATCTTAGTAGTCGATACAGAAGTTTATTCAAATACCGGCGGACAAAGTTCAAAAGCCTCACATACAGGCTCAGTTGCAGAATTTACAGCTACCGGTAAACCTGTTATGAAGAAAGACTTAGGTCAGATAGCGATAACCTATGGCAACATATATGTAGCAAGCATCAACTCAAATGCTTCTCAATCGCATACACTAAAAGTGATGAAAGATGCTGAAGATTTCCCAGGAGTTTCAGTTATTATCGCTTATTCTCCATGTATTGCTCATGGTGTAAAAGGCGGAATGGGACAATCTGGTAAACAAGCTGCTCTTGCTACAACTTGTGGTTATTGGCCAACATACACCTATGACCCAAGACTTATGAAAGAGGGTAAAAGCCCTATGAAATTAGCTTGCAAAGAGCCTGATTGGGATAGATACGAAGAGTTCTTACTGCATGAAGTAAGATATAATGCCTTAAAAAAATCAAATCCTGACCATGCGCAAGAGTTATATGAGAAAAATAAAAGAGATGCTCAGTTTAGATGGAGACAACTAAAAAGATTGGCAGATGGAGATTACTCTAACGAAGTAGAGTAGATATTGACTTAGCGGAGAGTTTGGCTCTCCGCTAAACTTTTTTATAGACCTAAGGCTTTTTCCACTTCAGCGTTACTCTTCACAGCGTTTGCACTTTCATGTATAACAGTTGGAAGACAAGCAGTACATACAAATACCTCTTCATTACCACAAATAGCTTTCACATATACTCTCTTTTGGCCGTCATTGCTTGGCTTTAAACAAACATTACAGACTTGAACACCATTTTTTTCCATTTTTCATCCTTTGATAATTTTTTTAGAATTTGTATTATAGTAAAAGTATATTAATATTAGATATAATACCAAAAAAACAAGAGGAAAAATATTATGCCACTACTAGATAGTTTTACGGTTGATCATACAAAGATGCCCGCACCCGCAGTTAGAGTTGCCAAAAATATGAAAACTCCATCAGGAGATGATATCACAGTTTTTGATCTTCGTTTTTGCATACCAAATAAAGAGATGCTGAGTGAAAAAGGTATCCATACACTAGAGCACCTTTTTGCAGGCTTTATGAGAGAGCATTTAAACAGTGATAAAGTAGAGATTATAGATATATCTCCCATGGGTTGTCGCACAGGCTTTTATATGAGTCTCTTAGGAACACCAAAAGAGCAAGAAGTCGCAAAAGCATGGAAAAAATCTATGGAAGATATACTAAAAGTAAAATCACAAGAAGATATACCAGAGCTCAACAAATATCAGTGCGGCTCATACATGATGCACTCCCTAAAAGAGGCAAAAGAGATAGCTCAAAAAATCATAGACCAAGATATAGGTGTGATGAGCAACGAAGAGTTGGCATTAGATTTGTCTAAACTCTAATTTTTTGCCAAAACCTAGAGAATTATCTGTAAATTTGATGTACTCTATATCTATTTGCCATAGTTCTGGATTTAGGGCTATGGCATAAGGGTATCTTTTTAGGTAGGCACTCTTTTCACTCTCTTTTGCCCTGCTCCAGCTTCCATTAAACTGTATGCCTTGGATTTTGCCTATCTGTTTGGTTTCTAGGTGTATTGTGCCTGATACTTTTGGATTTTTTTTTGCGAGCTTTACATGTAGAGTGTCTTGATTTGAAGCAACTATAAATTTAGGTGGATTTTGCAAAAAGATATAGAAGCAACTGATGCTGTGAATTTTATCTTTAGCAAAAAAAGAGCATGAGAGAACATGGTGTTTTTGGATAAAGTTGACTATCTTTTTATCCACTGATGCTCTGTCCCCATGAGATGATGGCAGTTATATTGCTGATTATAAAGTATATAGCTATGCACCACATAAGCAAAACACCAATCTCTATGAGTAAAAAATTTCTACTTCCAAGTTTGTGCTTAAATACCATGACTCCCAACAAAATTCCAACGACACCTCCAATAAGTGAAAAAAAGTGAAAAGTGAGCTCTGGAACTCTTTTTCTGTCTTTTGTGGAGTTTAGTTTGTCTATGCCAAAAAGTATAAATGAAAAGATATTTATAGAGCCAAAATACCAAACAATTACAGGTATGGAGGGCATAAAAGTATTTAAAGCAAATGCACCAAAGGTGAAAAGAAACATAATCAAAATTCTAAAACTATTGCAGTACATAAAAACTCCTTGCTGTATTTTACCATTTTGTAGCAAAAAAATGGTATAATCCTCCCTTACATGTACAGGAGAAGAATAGATGACAAATTTAGATTATATAAAAGAGATGTTTTTATTGCAACAAAAATTAAATGATGAAACAAATGGAATCGGTTGGGAAAATGGATATACCAAGAATGATAAAATTATCAACTGGAAAAGATGTATATATATGGAGTGTGCCGAACTTATAGACAGTTTTAATTGGAAACACTGGAAAGATATAGAAAAGCCGATAGATTGGGAAAATGCAGTCATTGAGATAGTTGATATTTGGCATTTTATTATAAGTTTAGTTTTAGAAGATGGGAAAATAAGAAGAGGCAAGGGTATAGATAGAATGGCACGGGATGTAACCGATGTGCAGGGATTTGAGAGATTTACCAAAGAGCCCCACAGTATCAAGGATGCACCTTCTGCCGAAATTATAAATGATATAGAGAAGATTATACACGAAACCACAGGCTTTAGGGTTGATATATATGACAGTTTATTAAAAAACTACTTTTCTTTAGCACTAAAGTGTGGGGTAAATCTAAAGGTACTTTATAAATACTATATAGCAAAAAATGTTCTAAACGGTTTTAGGCAGGATCATGGTTATAAAGATGGAAGCTACAAAAAAGTTTGGAATGGCAAAGAGGATAATGTAATCATGCTTGAAATCATGGATGCCAAGATTTTGGGTGCAGACGATCTTTATAAAGAGCTAGATAAGGCTTATGCCATAATCAAATAGTTTTATCATAGACTATACTTTTGCTTTTAGGCGTCTCTAAGAACTCAACTTTTGAGACTTTGACGCCTATTTTGCTCATCTTTTTTTGTATGATTTTTAGAAGCCAAGCAGATATATTTTCACTTGTTGGGATAAAGTCAACTATCACATAACCTTCATACATCTCAAATATATACTCATCTTCATCTTGTATATATGCAAAATCAACAGTTTTAAAACCATTTTTATGCTCAATCAGATGTTTTTTATCTCTAAAATGAGGCAGAAGTGTAGCAAAAAGAGGGTCATTTATATCTATGATAAATTTATGATCAAGTGTATCATCTAAAAAGAGCTTAAACCAATTGAGATGTCCAAAATCCGTCACCATCCCATCTTTTAGCTTATCACTTTGGAGATATATTATGATTTTTCCTTGATGTCCGTGAAGATGCCTACATGTAGAGCAACTCTTTAGTGCAAACTCTTTGTTTAGAACTTGTGTCCACACTCTGTGACCATAACAAAAATCAAACTCTTTGGATATTTCCCAATACATTTAAACCTCTTATTTAATTTTGATGATATTATACAACTTTATAGTAAAATCAACGCTTTCATAGCCGAGATACTCAAATTCAACGGCTCCTCGCCCATCGCTTCAAGAGAGTTTTTAACTCTGTCTATCATCATGGAGAGTGTTATTTCAAAGTTGAAGTTGGAGTGGTCGAGTAGAGTCTCTTTGCCACTTTTTAGAGATGGTAAGCTTTTAAGATTGTTAATTGTGATATTTTTGTAGTTTTTATTTAACTCTAGTTGCCAGTTTAATTGCCATGTAGCAAATATAAATCTCCCTTTTTCATCTTTTGCATTTCTTATCTTCCATCTCAAAACCTTAAGTGTATAATAAACATTCTTGAAGAGTTTCGCATCATAACCAAGTGCTGTTAGATGGTGACCATCTTTGAGATTATAAGCTTTATAAAACATTTTGTAGAGTCCCAATATCAAAAAATCGCTTCTATTTTTACTCTCTTTGCCAAATGATTTTCTCAGATAGTCACTATATGAGCCATTTTTCAAAAGATTTACACTATTGTAGCCATGTTTTATGTTGAAAACTATCTCTTTTGAGAGCTTTTTATCGCTTAGGCTAGGATTCCTCAAATCAAGAATATTTTTATATTTTAAAAGAAGATTTGTGATATCTTTATAGTCTTGGGCTATAATTGTTGCACTGTTTGATTGCAAAATCTCAGAAGCTCTCTGTTTGTATGAGCATGCTGTCATAAATACAAAAATAGGCAAGATGACTGATAAATTTAGAATTTTTTTCATACTTGCACTACTGTTCTAAATATCGTTTGAGCTTGGTTATTTGGTTTGTAGATGTTTGTATTTCTAGTGCTACATGTAGAGTTTCAAACTTTTTTTCTATATTTGTTATATTTAGTTGTTGCAGTATATGCTCTACTTTGCTTAGATTACTATACTTACATTTGAAGGTGTACTTCTCCTCTTTTCTATACTCTGATAATTCACACTCTCTTACTACTAGATTGACTGTATCACTATATGCTCGAACTAAACCGCCGGTTCCAAGCTTGATGCCACCAAAATATCTTACTATGATTACTCCTGTATTTATAAGTTTATGACCTCGCAATACATTTAGAGCCGGCCTTCCTGCTGTTCCTTTGGGTTCAAAGTTGTCGCTACTACCTTCTGCTATCTGTCCTAGCTCATTTATATAGCGAAATGCCACAACAAAATGCCTGGCTTTTGGGTGCTCTTTTTTTAATGATTTCAGTATCGTCTCTAGTTGATCATACGGAAAGATATGCGCTATAAATTTTGATTTTTTTTCTTCTAATGTAGCTTGATAGTGTTGATTGCAAATAAACATATACTAAAATTGACCTCAACTATTTAAAGAAGATGTCCCATCTCCTCTTTTTTTGTTTTTAGATAATCCTCGTTATATTTGTTTGGCTCTATGATGATAGGAATTCTCTGCACTATCTCTATATTTTTTAAACTATTCAATTTTTTAGGGTTGTTTGTCAGTAGTCTTATGGATTTTATCTTAAAGTGATGGAGTATGATTTCTACCATTTCATAGTTTCGCTCATCTGCTTCAAAACCAAGTTGGTGATTTGCCTCTACTGTATCGTATCCGGCATCTTGCAGGGCATATGCATTTACTTTGTTTAGAAGCCCTATATCTCTACCTTCTTGCCTGAGATATATGACCATACCCCCTTCTTGACCTATGGTTTTTAATGCAAATTGCAGTTGATCGCCACAATCACACTTAAGACTTCCTATCGTAT
>JALUMZ010000096.1 GCA_027055635.1 Campylobacteraceae bacterium | reverse complement strand
CACTCTCTTCTTGGTAAATTACCAACTTTTCCCTCATAAACTCTAATATTTTTGTAGCAAATTTCATTCCATAGCTATCTGATATATCATGCTTGTCTTCGGTAAAATTTCGTATCATCTCATTTATGCCATTAACCCCTATGGTAGAGAAGTGGTTGTTAAATCCCGGTAAATATCTTGCTGTGTATGGATATAAACCTCTATTGTACATCTCTTGCACAAATACTCTCTTTTTCTCAAGTGTCGATTTTGCAAGATCCATCAAATGGGCTAGCTCTTCATATATTTTCTCTTCATTGCCTCTATTTAGATAGCCGAGTCTCGCCATATTTATAGTAACAACTCCTATGCTACCTGTCATCTCTGCACTTCCGAAAAGTCCCCCTCCTCTTTTGAGAAGTTCCCTTAGATCTAGTTGCAGTCTGCAACACATACTCCTGACATTGCCCGGTTTGTAAGCTTTTGGATTCTCTACCAAATTTCCCTCATCATCTCTCATATACTGACTGCCTATAAAATTTTGAAAGTAAGAAGAGCCGATTTTGGCTGTATTTTCAAAGAGTATATCTGTATTTTCTCCATACCAATCAAAATCTTCTGTGATGTTTACTGTCGGAATCGGAAATGTAAAAGGTTGTCCTGTCCTGTCTCCGTCTGTCATCACTTCATAATATGCTTTGTTTATGAGGTTCATCTCTTTTTGGAAATTTTTATATGTCAAATCTTCCAGCTTATCAACACCCCTTTTTCTAGCTTCTTCTTTCAAGCCATCATCTTTCAAGCCTTTAAAAAGATGGATATCTCTACATGTAGGAGTCTGATCTGCTAGATCACTAGGAACTGTCCAATCTATAGTGATATTGGTAAACGGACTCTGTCCCCAACGGGCAGGAACATTTAGATTATATACAAAGCTGACTATAGCCTTTTTTATCTCATCATAGGGAAGTTTATCTTTAAATACATAAGGTGCTAAATATGTATCAAACGAACTAAAAGCCTGTGCTCCAGCCCATTCACTTTGGAGAATTCCCAAAAAATTTGCCATCTGCCCCAAAGCTTCTCTAAAGTGTTTTGGAGGACGGGACTCTACTCTGCCCCTAACTCCGTTAAAGCCTTCATTTAAAAGTGCCCTTAGACTCCATCCTGCACAATATGCAGTCAAACAATCTAAATCATGTATATGATAATCACCGTTTCTGTGAGCGAAACCCTCCTCTTTTGAGTAAATTTTATCTAACCAATAGTTAGCTATGATTTTCCCTGCTGTATTATTTACAAGTCCGGCATTTGAGTAGCCTGTATTTGAGTTTGCTTTGATACGCCAGTCGCTCTTATTGATATACTCTTCTATCGTTTGGGTCGAATTTATAAATGTAGTATCTTCATTTAGACCCGCTATATGCTCTCTTTGCATTTTATGCGTATGTCGGTAAATCATAAAAGAGCGCATAACATCAAAATATCTAGCTTTATATAGCTCTATCTCTATCATATCTTGGATATCTTCAACCCCAGCCACTCTTTTTTTCTCAATTTTTGAAACAACAGAGTTAAAAACAGCCTCATCATAGACAACACCTTCACTTTTAAAAGCTTTTTTTATGGCATCTTGTATTTTATAAGCTTCAAACTTCTTAACTGTTCCATCTCTTTTTAATACTTGTTCTAACATAATTTTCCTATGTATTAATATATTGGGATTATATAAAAGAGTTGTTAAGATTAAACTTAAAAATTATAGTGTTATCTTTTTGTCACAGGGGAGATTGCTAGGGTTTAGAGGTATAAAACTTAAGCTATTATACCTCTAAATATAAGGGTTTGGTAGAGTTTGGTATATAGTTTACTTAGATATAAAAATTAATTATATTTTTAAGAAACTACTACTGACATCCCTCACACTCCATACTTCTATCGGCAACATCAAGTTGATTTTCAGGTGATTGGCTTCTTAGGTAATATGTTGATTTTATACCTAATTTCCAAGCTAAATGGTATATATCATTTAAGTATTTTCCGCTTGCTTTATCTAGTGTTAAAAATACATTTAAACTCTGACCTTGATCTATCCACTTTTGTCTTATCGCTCCGGCTTTTATCAGCAACCTTTGATCCAAATCATAAGCAGGAGTATAAAAGCTCCAAGTATCTGGATTTAGTTTTGGCACAACCACAGGAATCATTCCTGAGAGGTTCTCTTCAAACCATTTTCTTTTATATACCGGCTCTATCGTCTGCGTAGTTCCTACTAAAATAGAGATGGAGCTTGTTGGTGCTATAGCCATAAGATAGCCGTTTCTCATACCGTTTTTCTTCACTCTCTCTCTTAACTCTTCCCAATCATAAACCTGCCCAAACAATCCACCCCTGTCAACGAGTTTCTTAGCCTCTGCATTTGCCGAATCGATAGGAAAAATACCTTTGCTCCATTTTGAGCCTTCAAAATCAGGATATATCCCCTTCTCTATAGCTAAATTTGAAGATGATTTTATGATGTTATAGCTGATCGCCTCCATAACCTCGTCTATCTTGCTAAAGTGCTCATAGCTGCCCCACTGTATTCCGCTAACTGCCAACATTTCTGCTTCGCCCATGACGCCAAGCCCTATCGCTCTTGATTTTAGATTTGTATGTTTTACTTTTGCATGAGGGTAAAAATTGAGGTCGATTACATTATCAAGCATTCTTGTAGCTATGGGCACAACTCTTTGTATATCCTCTTTTGTATTTATCTTGGAGAGATTAACGCTAGCTAAATTACAAACAGCGGTTTTTCCCTCTATCATCTCTTTTTCAACGATAAAAACTTTTTTATCTCCAATCGTATCTAGTGCCGTTATCTTTTTTGCCTCTTTTTCTATTTTATCATTTACCACAACCCTGTCTTGCTCTTCATATAAATCACAAGTTCCATCATCATATACAACTTTAATTTTATAGTGGTTTGGTTCTGTGTTTTGAAATATCTCCGTACAGAGGTTTGAACTTCTTATAATACCGCTATGACTATTTGGATTTGCCTTGTTTGCATTATCTTTAAAACATAAAAACGGGCTTCCGCTCTCAAAATAGCTAAGCAGTATCTTCTTCCATAGCTCTTTTGCTTTTATATGCTCTTTTGAGATATTTTCATCTTTTTCATACTTTAGATACTGCTCTTCAAACTCTTTGCCATATAGATTTGGCAAATCAGTCACTTCCGCGGGGTCAAATAGAGTCCATATACCATCTTCTTCGACTCTTTTCATAAATATATCATTTATCCAAAGAGCAGGAAAAAGATCGTGTGCTCTTCTTCTCTCTTCTCCAGAGTTTTTCTTTAGATCAAGAAAGTCAGATACATCCATATGCCATGGCTCAAGATAGACAGCAATTGCACCTTTTCTTGTGCCTAGTTGATCAACAGCTATGGCAATATCATTTGTAATTTTTAAAAATGGTATGATTCCACCGGCTGCATTTTTATGTCCATCTATAGAACCGCCCATAGATCTAACCAAATTCCAATCCCAGCCAATTCCTCCACCAAATTTACTAAGCAGTGCCATCTCTTTGTAGGAGTCAAAGATGCCCTCTATATTATCAGGTGTACTCCCAATGTAACAAGAGCTTAATTGATGCCTAGGGGTTCTTGCATTTGAGAGTGTCGGGGTTGCTAGCATAACCTCAAATTTTGAAATCAAATCATAAAACTTTTTTGCCCAGTCTTGAGAGTTGAGCTCATTTTGGGCTAAGAACATAGCTATAGCCATAAACATATGCTGAGGAAGCTCTATAGGAACACCTTGCGCATTTTTGATAAGATATCTGTCGTGAAGAGTCTTGACGCCTAGATATGTAAACTGCAAATCTCTTTCGGGTTTTATATAGGCATTTAAATCATCCAAATCATACTTCTCTTTTAGTCCCAAAAGGATTCTACCCTTCTTCTCGCCCCTCTCAAAATAGTCTCTTAAGTGGCAATAACCTGTAAATTTATTGACTTTATGATAGAGATCATATAAAAACAGTCTAGCAGCCACAAATGTCCAGTTTGGCCTGTCTATATCTATCTTATCGACAGCTGTTTTAATGAGAGTTTTTTGTATCTCTTCGGTTGTAATCTTATCTCGAAACTGTATCTTTGCATCTACTTCGAGTTCACTTTGACTTACATTTTCCAAGCCCTCTACGGCTGAACTTGTGTATTTTTGTATTTTTGATATATCTAGTGGCTCAATCCTGCCATTTCTTTTTTGAACTGTTAACATCTCTTACCCATTATTTTTTATTTAAATACTCTATTGAAAATATTATCTACATTTTTGGTGTAATAACCATAATCAAAACAATCTCTGATTTCCCCTTGGCTTAACTTAGCTCTTAAATCTTCATCTTTAAGAAGATTTTCCAAAAACAGACTCTCTCCTTTTTCATTGATAGCTTTTTTACCGACTTGTAAATCAGCCCAGACTTTCATGGCATTTCTTTGTACTATTTGGTACGCATCTTCTCTGCTTACGCCTTTTGCGGGTAGCTCCAGAAGTACTCTTTGTGAAAAGACCAAACCACCTGTTAGATTTAAGTTTTTCATCATATTTTCCGGATATACCAAAAGTTTTTCGATAACACCGCTTAGTCTATTGAGCATAAAATCCGTGGTTATGAAGCCATCGGTAAGTGTAAATCTCTCAACAGAACTATGACTAATATCTCTCTCGTGCCAAAGTGCTACATTTTCCATAGATGGAACTGCGTAACTTCGTATCATCCTACAAAGCCCTGTTATATTTTCACTCAAAACCGGATTTCTTTTGTGAGGCATAGCAGAGCTTCCTTTTTGCCCTTTGCTAAAGTACTCTTCTGCTTCATACACTTCTGTTCTTTGGTAGTGACGAATAGCTACTGCTATCTTTTCACAACTTGAAGCTAAAAGTGCGAGAGCATTCATGAGATTTGCATATCTATCTCTTTGAATCACTTGATTTGATACAGGAGCCGGCTTTAGTCCCAACTCTTCACAAACCAACTCTTCTAACTCCATAGGTGAATGAGCCATATTTCCCATAGCTCCACTTATTTGACCCACGCTTATAACATCTAGCGCTTGTTCAAGATTTACCAAGTTTCTTTTAATTTCATCATACCATACAGCCAATACCAAACCAAAGGTGATAGGCTCTCCATGTATCCCATGACTTCTTCCAACCATCAATGTGGTTTTATGCTCAAACGCTCTTTTCTTAATAGCCTCCATCAAAATCTTTACATCTTTTATAATGAGCTCTAAGGAATCCTTCATCTGCAGAGCAACAGCAGTATCAATACAGTCAGAACTTGTCATACCATAATGTACCCACCTACTCTCTTCTCCCAAGCTTTCGGATACACTTGTCAAAAATGCTATAACATCATGTTTTGTTTTTTGTTCTATCTCATCAATTCTATCCACACTAAATGAAGCTTTTTGGATTATATTTTCGCAGTCGTTATCCGGCACAAGACCCAATCTATTCCACCCTTTTACTACTGCCTTTTCAACCTCTAACCAAGCATCATATTTTGCTTGCATACTCCATTTGTTCTTCATCTCATCTCTAGCATATCTTTCAACCATTTGGTATCCTTAATAGTTATAATAGTATAATTACGGGCACCTTTAACAACCCTATACACTGATAGAAGCCTAGTATAGAGTGAGATTTTACAAGAGAAATTTGAAGTACTAGCCAAAGCTAATTCAAAAATTTATCTCGTAGAAGATTGCCCTATAATAGGCTTCCCTTCGGGCTTTATGAGGTTTCTTGCATACTTCGTTAGACTTTCTTGAATTAGCTAAGGCTAGTCCTACGAAAGTCTGCCTTGTCTGCAAAAAACCTCATAAAGCTATCGGTGTATAGGGTTGTTAGAGGTGCCCATATTTTATCTAAAACTTTGTTAATAAAGGTTAAAACCAAGTGCCGTATGTAAGAAAAATAGTTTATACCCAAAATAATTTAAAAGCTTTTAAATTTTTGATGAAAGAGTTTGATTGTAATATGAGTGAGGCTCAAAAATGGATAGATAGAGGCAGAGTATATCTTAACAATGAAATACTTACATCCAAAAGCTCTATCCTCAATGGAAAAGTTGAAGTTATATTTTTTGATCCCATAAGTAGCGGATTGAAACCCATCATGGAGTGTGAAGATTTTGCAGTCTTTGACAAACCAAGCGGGATTATGATTCATCCAAAGATGCTAGATGATGAATTAACCTTGAATGACGATATAAAGTCTCTTTTTGGAAAAAATGCAAATGCCGTACACAGGATAGATAAAGGAACTAGTGGTTTAGTGCTTGTTTCAAAAAATAAAAATAGCGAAAGAGAGCTCAAAGCACTTTTTGCCAATAGGAAAGTGAAAAAAAGTTACAATGCTTTAGTGTTTGGAAGGCTCACAAAAGAGATGCGAATAGATGCAAATCTAAAATCAGATATAGAAACATCAAAAATACGAATAAAATCGCATGTAAGCAGTAACGGAAAAAGAGCCATAACAGATATAAAACCCTTAAAATATCTCACTTCGTGCGATATGAGTATAGTTGAAGCATCTCCACAAACAGGACGAACTCATCAGATAAGAGCACATTTGTTTCATGTGAAACATTCTATTGTTGGGGATATAATTTACAGTGTAGGCGAAGAAGATACAGATAAGTTTCTATCTTTTGGTATGAGTGATGATGAAAAGATAAGACTAGCAAGAGCAAAAAGATTGATGCTACATGCAAATTATTTAAGTTTTAAATATAGGGGTAAAGAGTACAATATCAAAAGCAAAATAGACTTTGAGGAGCTTGTAGATGAATTTTGTAACTGTTAAAAATAGAAAAATTGCACCAAACAAGGTTGTTTGTGTCGGTAGAAACTATGTAGAGCACATACAGGAATTAAACAATGAAATACCAAAATCAATGGTACTTTTTATGAAACCAAATAGTGCTATTAGTGATAATCTCTCTACAAATGGAAAGATTCTACACTATGAGGGAGAGATATCTTTTCTTATAAATGATAGAAAAATTAGTGCAGTAGGTTTTGGGCTTGACCTAACAGACAGGATTCTGCAAAGTGAACTAAAGAAAAGTGGGCTTCCTTGGGAGAGAGCAAAGGCATTTGACGGGGCTGGTGTATTTAGTAATTTTATCAATATTAAACAAGACGATATAGGCAAACTCACTCTTAGACTGTATATAAATAAAGAACTTGCCCAAATAGGTGGAGTTGAACTTATGATATACTCACCAGCAACTATTTTGGAAGAGATATCATCTTTTTGTACGCTTCAAGATGGAGATATTGTTATGAGTGGTACTCCCAAAGGGGTTGGGACTTTTAACAAAGGAGATGAATTTAAAGGAGAGATATACATGGATGAAAATTTACTTCTAAGCCAAACTTGGATTGCATCTTAAGGGTGCATATTATTTAAAGTTGATTATTCCATCAGGCAATATTTTGAATACTCAGGATATTGTCTGATGGAATAATACTATTCATCAAAGAAGAGGACTTTTACCATACCAAATATAGCTCCACTAACTATAACAACTAAAAAAATAGCTTCCCCTATATCTACTATACTCATTTTATATCTTCCTTCTCTTTTCTATCTTTTAACTGTCCACAAGCTGCACTAATATCCAAGCCTTTTGACTCTCTTATAGTACATAGCACTCCATGCTTCAAAAGATAGTCTTGAAAAGCTAAAACATCTTTTATTTCAGGTCTTTGGTATGAACTACCATCATGGGGATTGAAAAATATAAGGTTTACTTTCGCATTTATACCATTTAATAACTTTACCAATTTTTTTGCACTCTTTATATCATCATTTAGATTTTTTATAACCAAATATTCAAACATCACTCTTTTACGAGCATCTACTGGGAATTCTTTTACTGCCTTTATTATGGATTCTATGTTATAAGCTCTGTTTATTGGCATCAACTGTTCTCTTAGTTTGTCATCTACCGCATGTAAAGAGATAGCGAGTAAAACTCCCAAATCCATCTCTCCTAGCTTTTTTATCTGCGCACTAAGTCCACTTGTAGATATAGTTTGCCTTCTAGGGCTTATGGAAAAACCATGGGGATCAGAAAAAATCTTTACAGACTTTTGTACATTTTCTAAGTTATCAAGCGGCTCTCCCATGCCCATAAATACTATATTTACTCTTCTGTTTTGAGCTATTTCATTATCTTTTTTTATCATCAATACCTGAGCAGTTATCTCACCTGCACTTAAATCTCTAAGAAAGCCACTTTTCCCAGTCAAACAAAAAGAACAGCCAATCTTGCAACCTACTTGAGATGAGATACATATAGTATATCTTGTATGGTGTATCAACCTGCCCTCTTTATCATGCTGCTCTTTTTTCATTGGGAGCAAGACAGACTCTACCGTCTTTCCATCTTGCAATAAAAAAAGATACTTTTTGCTTCCATCGCTACTATTTTCAACTGTTGCGATTTTAAGTGGGTGCAAAAAATAATTTGCTTTAAGTTCTTCTCTTAAGTCTTTTGGTATATTTTTCATATCGTCAAATGAATTTACATACTTTTTATATATCCACTCATAAATCTGTTTTGCTCTAAAAGATGGTTTTATCATCGAGGAGAGTTCATCTTTTGTAAAATCCATTATATTTATTTTACTCATATTTTACTCACTTGTTTCTCTACATGTAGAGCTAGTTTCTCTTTTGCTTTTGAATGGTTTTTTATAAAGTCTCTATGTGCATTGTTATCACAATAGTTAGTAATTACAAATATTCCCAAAACAGGAATACTAAATTTATTTGCAACCGTTAGAACCGAGAAAAACTCCATATTTTCAGCTTCAAAGCCATTTTCTAAAAATTTGTTAGCTACTATCTTGTTAGTTGTAATATAATTGCTAGAATTTACTAATATATCTTTTTTGTTAGTTGTTTCACATGAAACATTTTTTATTTTTGCCCTAACCATATTATCAATTGGTGTATAACAGTTATCTAGCAAATAGCCTATCTCTACATTTCCACAAGAGCCAGAAGAGAATATATCCATAGGCTTAAGATTTCCATAGCTCCCGGCAGACCCTACAAAAAGCAAAGATTTTGGACTCTCTTCTAGTATAAAACTTGTAAGATTTATACTGCTATTTATCAATCCTATACCTATAGGTTTGGCAAAACTAAAAGTCTCACTATCACCTGCACATAAAATTTTCATACTCTTACAGGTATCCCCTCTTCTTTTAGATATCTTTTTAACTCCATTATTTCAATCTCTTTATAGTGAAATATAGAAGCAGCCAAAGCAGCATCAGCGCCACCTAGAAAAGCATCTCTTATATGTTCCATCTTTCCTGCTCCACCACTCGCGATTATTGGTATATCTAAAAATTTGCTCATTTTACCTGTAAGCTCTATATCATACCCATTTTTTACGCCATCACAATCCATAGAAGTCAGCAGTATCTCCCCTGCCCCTCTTCTTTGAACCTCTTTAGACCAAGCAAGAGCATCTAATCCGGTATCAATCCTACCACCATTTATAAAAACATGCCAACCATTCCCAGTCTTCTTAGCATCTATTGCTACTACAATACATTGAGAGCCAAATCTTTTTGATGCCTCATCTATAAAATTAGGATTTTTTATTGCGTGTGAATTTATGCTTATCTTGTCACATCCAACTTTAAGAAGATTATAAATATCCTCGAGTGTTCTTATCCCTCCCCCAACTGTTAGGGGTATAAAAACTTCACTTGCTACCTTTTCTACTATGTCAACTATAGTATCTCTCTTTTCATGGCTTGCTGTAATATCCAAAAATGTAATTTCATCTGCACCCTCTTCATTATATCTCTTTGCCACTTCAACAGGATCACCTGCATCTTGAAGCCCGACAAAATTAACACCTTTAACAACCCTGCCATCTTTAACATCTAAACAAGGTATGATTCTCTTTGCAAAATATTCCATATCTTCTCCTGCGTTGTATAGCAAATCAAAATTCACTTTTAATATTAATTTTGATTTGCTATGCCTAAATTGGCATTTTATCCAAAATAAGACAAAAATCGGCTGAATTATTTTTGGATTTCTTACATACCAATTTTACTTTTTTATCCTTGTTACGATTTTTATCAAACTGTTTCAAAAGGACAAATCCTCCCGTTGGTCTGAGTCCTTTTAAAACAGTTTGATAAAAATCTACCGTTTGACCTTGGTTTTGAAAAACAATCTGAGATATGGATAAGATAAAATAATGAAGCCTACTGGGGAGAGTATTTTGAGTTTTCAAGATTTAAGAGAAATTTTTTTATCTCCAATCCACTAGCATATCCACCCAAACCACCGGACTTTCTTATGACTCTGTGGCAAGGAATGATGATGGGTATAGGATTTGTTCCATTCGCGCTTCCTATAGCCCTTATAGCTTTTGGGTTGCCAATATTTTGTGCCTGCTTTTCGTAGCTGATTGTCATACCATAAGGTATATCCAGCAGTGCTCTCCAAGCTCTCTCTTGAAAGGGGGTACCTTTAAAACTCAAGGGTGTATTAAATTTTTCTCTTTTTCTTGAAAAGTACTCTTTTAACTCTTTTTGGGCTAAAGAGGTGATTTTGTTTTCTTCATAAAATAAATTATTAAATTTCTTTTTTTCTCTATCCCAACTCACTTCCATTATTAAGCCCAAAAGATGTGTCTCGTTTGCTATGATGTATAATTTACCAACAGGAGAAGTCATCTCATCACAATATATTTTCAACCCTTACTCCTTCTATAGCATTTATGGAAATATTGTAGCATAATTATCTACACAATCTTCTCATAAAGACTTATCGATTATCTCTCTAATGAGGCTGTAAGTAAATAAAAGATAAAATAGTCCTTTAAATTAAAAGGCGGAACTTTATATGACAAAGATTGAGGCTAAAAAGAGATTTGGTCAAAATTTTTTGAAGGATACTGCGATACTGAATAAAATCATCCAATCGATGCCCAAATCTACTAGAAAACTTGTAGAAATTGGACCTGGCTTAGGTGATTTGACGCAAATGCTCTTAGAGGTAAAGCCCTTAAGAGCTTACGAGGTCGATAGAGACTTATGCGTTCATTTGAGAGAGAAATTTGATAAAGAGATAAAAAAAGGTGACTTCAAGTTAGAAGAGAGTGATGTTTTAGAGTCCCTTAAAAAAGGCTCGCTAGAAGACGAACCTTATGATTTGGTTGCAAATTTACCATACTATATTGCAACCAAAATCATTCTTGAAGCACTAGAAGATAAGAAATGTAACTCTATGGTGGTGATGATTCAAAAAGAGGTTGCTCTAAAATTTTCATCCAAACCAAAGACCAAAGAGTTTAGCTCCTTATCGATACTCGCTCAAAGTATAGCAGATGTAAAACTACTTTTTGATGTGCCTTCAAGCTCTTTTGAGCCGGTACCAAAAGTAACTTCATCTATTTTAAGAATTGTAAAAAAGAGAGAATTTATACACGGTACAAACCCCTTGTTTAAAACCACTCAGGATTTTATTGGATTTAAAAAATATCTAAGGATGTCTTTTTCAAGCCCAAGGAAAACTTGGGTGAGAAATATATCTTCAATTTACAATAAGGAATTTGCAAAAAAACTACTATACTCCATGGAGATAGCAGAAAATGTAAGACCTCATGAATTAAGCGTCGAAAATCATCTTAATTTATATGAAAAGATTTTTCAAAAATAGTCTTTTCTAGATTAAGGTAAAAAAATGCAAGACAACAAAACAGAAGTAGCTAGCAAAAAGCCAGCAAACCAAAAAGTACAAAACAGTAGTACAAATACGACAAAAAGCCCGCAAAGGCAGAGTAAAAAACCAAACCCAAATAGGCAAAACAGAAAAAGAAAAAGTGCAAAAAACCAGCCTAGTGTCTTAGAAGGTAGTGAAAAATGGCAAAAAGATATGAAAATTGCCATAGATGCAAATCATAAGATTCATAAAGACATACTACAAAAATTTAATCTTATAAATCAAAATACAAATGCAAAAGTAAGAATTACTCCCCTAGGCGGTCTTGGTG
>JALUMZ010000095.1 GCA_027055635.1 Campylobacteraceae bacterium | reverse complement strand
TAGTAACTCATCCCGAATGTAAGCCGGAAGTGTGTGCAAAATCTGATTTTGTAGGTTCAACATCACAAATTATAAAGTATATAAAAGAGTTGCCACTGACACAAAAAGTAGCAGTAGGTACAGAGTTCAATATGGTAAATCGTCTAAGAGAAGAGAATACATTTGTACTCTCTTCAACCAAACCGGAGTGCCCAACGATGAATGAAACAACTCTGCAAGATCTGTACAATACACTCATATCAATAAAAGAGAAGAGATACGAAAATGAGATCACAATAAGCGACGAGGTGAGAAAGTACTCCTTTGAAGCACTCAACCGAATGTTTGAGTTATAGCCTCTACATGTAGAGTATGGATAGTAAGTGAACCCACTCATAAATTTTTATTTTAAAGGGCACAAAATCTTAAAATCCCATTTATGGGCAGAGGAGATAGTAAAATGAACAATTATAGAGCGAAAGCTCGTGCTTCAGTACATAAAAATAGCAATTTCTTGGTGACAGCCAAAGCTTCAGTCGCGAGGAATCTGCCCATAAATTTTTCTTTAAAAGGGCACAAAATCTTAAAATCCCATTTACGGGCAGAGGGGACAATTAAATGATAAAAAAATTTGTAAAACAGGCTCTTCAAGAGGATGTTGGCAGAGGCGATCTGTTTTATTTAGTCGGTAACAATGAAAAAACATCTGCAAAGATTATATCAAAAGATACCGGGATATTAGCCGGTGTCACATATGCAAAAGCATTATGCAGGGTTGAAAATATTGATATAAAATTTCATATCAAAGATGGAAAATCGATCAAATATGGAGATACTATAGCAACACTAAAAGGGAAGTCAAAAAAGCTCTTGATGTGTGAGAGAACGATACTAAATCTTCTGCAACATGCAAGCGGAATTGCCACAAATACAAATAGTTATGCTAGTATCATCAAAGATTCGGATGTAAAATTATTGGATACAAGAAAAACAAGACCTCACCTGAGAATTTTTGAGAAATATGCTGTTAGATGTGGGGGCGGACACAATCACAGAATGGGCTTGGATGATTGTTTGATGCTTAAAGATACCCATATAAAAACTATTGATAACTTAGAAGAGTTTTTAAAAAAAGCAAGATTTAAGTTGCCATATACCTCGAAAATAGAGATAGAGTGTGAAGATATAGAGTTTACCAAATATGCTATGAAGTGTGGAGCCGATATGATTATGTGTGATAATATGAATATCGAGGATATAAAAGAGGTAGTTGCTTTTAAAAATGAGAGATTTCCTCATATATTGGTTGAAGCAAGTGGAAATGTTACCAAGGACAATATAGAGGAGTATATAGGTACAGGAGTCGATGCTATTAGCAGTGGTAGTTTGATTCACCAAGCAACTTGGTTGGATTTGTCCATGAAAATTATATAAAGAGTTGGTGGAGCAATGATAGATGGCAGATGATCAGGAGAAGACAGAAGAACCCACCTCTAAGAAGATTGAAGATGCCAGAAAAGACGGAAATGTTCCCAAGAGTCAAGATGCCAGCAGTTTTGTAACTTTAGTAGTTGGGATTTTTACTTTTTTAGCTATATTTCCCTTTATGCAAGAGCATATGGTGAAGTTATATCATTACTATCAATCATTTATGGGTGTAGAATTTACCAAAAATATGATTTTAGAGATATCTATCATTACATTTAGAGAAATTATACTCATGGTGATTCCTCTAGCAGTTACGGTGGCAATTGCCGGTTTGTTAGCAGGGTTTTTGCAGTTTGGCTTTATATTTACTTCAAAACCACTTATCCCTGACTTGACAAAGCTAGATCCCATAAAAGGGTTGAAAAATCTTCTGAGTGTTAAAAAGTTTGTTGAAACAATAAAAGTTATTTTAAAAGTTGTTATGGTATTTATGGTTGCGTATTATTATCTATTTGATTTTGCAAAAGAGATGCCAAGTGTTGTATATTTGCCCATTTTTGAGCAGCTTTCATGGTTGAGAGAAAAGGCTCTTCTCTTGGGCTCATCTATGTTGTTACTCTTTTTTATATTAGCTCTTTTTGATCTTTTTTTTGTCAGGTATAACTATTTTAAAGATCTTAAAATGAGTAAACAAGAGATAAAAGATGAATATAAACAGATGGAAGGAGATCCTCAGATAAAGGCGAGGATTAGAAAAATACAGATGGAGATGACTAAAAAAAGAATGATGCAAGAGATACCGCAGGCTGATGTGGTTATAACAAACCCAACACATTATGCCGTAGCTCTAAGATATGATAAAGAAAAGGATAATGCCCCTATCATACTAGCAAAAGGTATGAACCATTTGGCATTGAAGATAAAAGAGATAGCAAGACTCAATGAAATCCAAATAGTAGAGAATCCACCCCTAGCAAGAGAGTTGTATAAAAAATGCGAAGTAAATGATACCATACCAGATAGCCTATATAAAGCAGTTGCTGAAGTTTTAGCATTTGTTTATAAGACGGGGAGAAAAAAATAAACCATATTTTATAAGAATTTTAGTATAATATATCTCTTTTATTTTTGAGGTGTATATGTATAAAGATGCTTGGGCTGTGATAATTGAAGCTAGACACATACTATTGGTTTCGCATGTAAATCCCGATGGAGATACTCTGGGTTCTGTTTTGGCTCTTTATGATATTCTAAAAAAAATGAATAAAAAAGTCTCTCTTTACAACCGTACAAAAGAGATGCCGAGAATTTATAATTTTTTGCCAAATATTCAGAAAATAAGAGATAAATTACCAAAATTTTATGATGTGGTTGTTAGTTGTGACTGTGGAAGTTTTGATAGACTAGGACTTGCCAAAGGTGAGTATAAACTCATAAATATAGATCATCATGCCTCAAATCAAATGTTTGGTGATATAAATATAGTAGATGCAAAAAGTGCAAGTGCCGGGATGGTTGTGTATGACTTTTTAGTACAAAATGGCATTGCAATCTCAAAAGTTTGTGCTACTTGCTTATATGTAACCATAGTAGAAGATACAGGATTTTTCTCCTATTCTCATTTGGAGGAGAAAACTTTTAGAACAGTAGCTAATCTGGTTAGATATGGAGCAGATCCAAAAGAGATAGCAGAACTTTTAAAAAGTAGAGTATCGTTGGCAAAAATAAGGTTATTAGGATATGTATTAAATAACTTTGAGCTATATTTTGATGCAAAAGTTGCATTAATATCTATAGATAAAGAGATTTTGATTGAAACCGGAGCAAAAAGATATGATACTAAAAATATAGTAAATGTACTTCGTGATATAATAACACTCAAAGTATCGGTAATGATACTAGAAGAGAAACATGGTGGTTTTAAAGTCTCACTAAGAAGTAAGTCAGATTTAGATATCTCTGTGGTATCTAAGCATTTCAAGGGTGGAGGACATATCAATTCTGCTGGATTTGAAGTAAAAAATTGTGACCTATTGGGGTTGAAAAATAGAATATTAGATATATTAAAAGGGATAGTATAGATGTCATCTAAGCGAAGATATAGTAAAAAAAGAGGGTTATCAACCGTCGTTATAGCAGTTGTTTTGATTTTGATAATAGCAGGATTTGGATTTTTATATTCATCTTCCATGTTTGAAAGAAATGTTCCAAAAATTGGTATAAAAAGTAAAATTGATTGGAATTTAAGAGCGCCTTTGAAACTAAATCTTAGTGATGATAGTGGCATCAAATATGTTCGAGTTTCACTGAGTGATGGTAAGAATAGTGTAAATTTGATAGAAAAATTATATACAAGTATCTTAAAACAGCAGACAATCGCTATAAAATTTCCAAAAACAGGGTTTACAAGTTTAAAGAAAAATTTTAAACTTTTTATAGAGGTTACAGATAACAGTAAGTGGAATTTTTTCTCCGGTAATAGTTCAAAAAAAGTTGTAAATATAAAGATAGACAGAAGAAGACCAGAACTGTTTATCATAAATAATTCATATAAAATTATCAAAGGTGGGGTAGCGACAGTTGTATTTAAGGCAAAAGATTTGAATCTTAAAGAGTTGTATATACAAACTAACTTTGGAAAAATATTTTATCCGACACCCTTTTATAAAAAAGATTATTTTGTATCTCTGATTGCATGGCCGGTAGAGCAAAAGAAATTTAGAGCCACAATAGTAGCAACTGATGATGCAGGAAATATAACCAAAGTTCCGGTTAGACTATTTTATGTAAATAAAAAATATAAAGTATCAAAAATACCTTTGAGTGATAGATTTTTAGATGGAAAGATCAGTGATCTTGTCGCTGAAAATAACCCCGGACTAATCAGTGCTTCAAAGATTGAAAAGTTTAAGTATGTAAATGAAACACTAAGAGAAGTTAACGAAAAAGTTATACAAAACCATACGACACCAACAGACAAAGATATGATCAACAACTTTTATCAAAAGAGATTTTATCCGCTTAGAAACGGCAAAGCAGTAGCTAGTTTTGGTGATCATAGATATTATAGTTATAAAAAACAACAGATTAGTGAAGCATGGCATTTGGGACTTGATCTAGCCAGTGTTGCAGGAGCAAAAATCAAAACTCAAAATAGCGGTGTTGTAGTATTTGCCGACCCAAATGGGATATACGGCAATAACCTTATAATCTATCATGGCTTGGGTTTATATACTCTTTATGGTCACTGTTCTAATTTTTTAGTAAACAAAGGAGATCAGGTAAAAGCGGGTCAAGTGATTGCAAATACAGGTTCAACAGGCTTGGCATTGGGGGATCATTTGCATTTTGGAGTTTTAGTTCAAGGTATTGAAGTTAGACCTGAAGAGTGGATGGACAGATCTTGGATGAAAACAAATGTATTTAATATTATTAAGACATCTAAAAAAATGATAGATAGAAAATAGAGGAATTGTTTTTGCTTCGTTTTATTTTAACTATGTCAGTAAGGATTTAACATCAAACAAACTACGATAAAAAATAGAATACAGAGTGTCGGTATAGGACTTCATAAAGGTGAGCCGATTAAAATAGCACTCGAGCCGATGGAATCTAATAGTGGTGTCATTTTTTATAGAAGTGATGTTGGCATGAGTGTAAAAGCATCACCACAAAATGTAGTAAATACACAAATGGCTACGGTGATAGGAGATAGTGAGAATTATATATCTACTATTGAACATCTTCTCTCTGCGGTTTACTCTTATGGAATTGACAATATAAGAATAGTTGTTGATGGTTCTGAAGTGCCTGTTATGGATGGAAGTAGTGCGAGTTTTTGTATGCTTTTAGATGAAGCGGGCAAGAGAACACTTGGGGCAGGCAAGAATTTTTTAATTATAAAGAGAGAAGTAGAGGTGGTAGATGGTGAAAAATATGCCAAAGTAACCCCTTCTCTTAAGCCAACATACGATTTTACTATTGATTTTAATCATCCTGTTATAGCAAAACAAGAGTATAGGTTTGAGTTTAGCAAAAAGGGTTTTATCGAAGAGATTTCCAGAGCTAGAACTTTTGGTTTTCTTAAAGATGTGCAGTATCTAAGAAGTAGAGGTTTAGCACTAGGTGGATCTTTGGAAAATGCAGTAGTGCTCGATGACCATAAGATATTAAATCCTGAGGGTTTGCGATATAAAGATGAATTTGTCAGACATAAGATTTTAGATGCCATTGGAGATCTGTCTCTCTTGGGCGCTACTGTTGTAGGAAACTATCAATCATTTGCAGGTAGTCACAGCCTTAACCATAAATTGACAAAAGAGATATTAAAAGACCCAAAAAATTATGAAGTTAGAGCTCTTAATATTCAAAATATACAAGAGTTGGAAAAGGTTTTAGCATAAAACAACTACCCTTAGTGGATGTTTTGGTTATATCATTGTCATCCCCTCTAAAAATAGGCATATATAAAAATAGTAATTTAATAAAAGAGTATTGCAAAAATGAACAAACAAGTGAAATATTGCCTACTGTTTTTATGGAAATTTTACAAATGTATAAGATAGGTACTCTCTTTTTTGCAAATGGACCCGGGAGCTTTATGGCTATAAAAGTTTCATATATTTTTTTAAAAAGCTTAAGTATAACATTGGGTATCCAACTACTAGGTTGTGATGGTTTCACTTTTAACAATAACAGACCTATTCGTGCCATGAAGAGGGTATATTTTGTAAAAAAAGATGGTAAAATAGCAACAGAAGTGAAACACGATGATATAGAGCAGAGTTTTAATTTACCTTCTATTTTAGAGAAGAGTTTGTTTTCAAAAGATAGTGAACCACTCTATGTCTTGCCGGCTGTTTAGATTGGTCGAAATCACAGGAGTAATAAATGAAAATTAAAATTCCAGCAACCAGTGCAAATTTAGGTCCAGGATTTGATTCTCTTGGTTTGGCTATCGCCTTATATAATGAAGTGTATATCAAGCCCTCTACATATCATAGCATATCTATAAAAGGTGAAGGTTCAAATAATGTTAGGTTAAGAAAAAATAATCTTTTTATATCCATCTTTAATGAAATTTATCAAGAATTAGTAGGTAAAAAGGGTATCTTTAGATTTGAATTTTATAATAATATCCCTTTTGCTAGAGGTTTAGGCAGTAGTTCAGCTGTTATAATCAGTGCCATCGCTAGCGCATATGAGATAGCGGGTGTAAAAGCAAGCAAGCAAACAGTTTTAAATAAAGCCCTCGCTTATGAACCACATCCTGACAATATTGCACCGGCAGTCTATGGTGGATTTGTCAGCTCAGTCGTTGAAGATAATTTTGTTTTTTCTCTAAAAAAAGAGTTACCCAAGAATTTAAGAGCCATAATGGTTATACCAAATCGTCCTATGTCAACATCTCAATCAAGATCAAAATTAGCAAAAAGCTTTACGATGCAAAATGTAGTTTATAATGTTTCAAGAGCATCACTTTTGAGCTCTGCATTTTTTAGTGAAAATTGGGATATGCTAAAAATAGCTTCAAAAGATTGTCTGCATCAAGATAAAAGAATGTCAGTTATGCCAGAACTCCAAGAGGTGCAGAAAATTGCATTGGAAAATGGAGCTTTGATGAGCACTTTATCAGGAAGTGGATCTTCATTTTTCACCATGTGCTATCAAAAAAATGAAAAAAAAATATATGAAGTTCTTAAAAATAGATTTGATAAATTTAGAATTGAAATGTTTGATTTTGATAATGCCGGATATATAATAGAGCAATAAGGTCTTATAAGTTGGAAAAAGAGTTAAATTCTGCTATAATTACTGATTTTAAAATACCTACACGCATGTGCGTTGGATGTAGAGGAAGATTTCCCCAAAAAGATTTATATCGTTTTCAAGAGATAAATAAAAAATTAGTAAATTATACTAAGAGTGGCAGAAGTTTTTATATCTGCAATTTGTGCATGAAACAAGATAAAAAAAAGATAGTTAAAGTCTTAAATGGAAAATTTAAAATAAAAGATATCGAAGAGTTGGCAAAATATTAAGGAGTTAGATACGAATGGGTAAGATCCGCATACACGAGATAGCAAAAGAGTTAGGAATAACAAGTAAAGAGACAGTCGCAAAGGCTGTAGAGATAGGATTTGAAGTAAAAGCACCTTCAAGTGGAGTTACTCCTGAAGAAGCAGAGAGTTTAGTAAATTTTATTTTAACCGGTGAAAAAGTATTGCCTTTACAAGAGGACAAACCAGAAGAAAAACCAGTAAAACAAAAACCTAAAGCTACGGCTAAAACTAAAATTAAAAAAGAGCCAAAAACAGTAAAAGAGCCGGAATTGGTAGAAAAACCTAAAGCAAAAGAGATAAAAAAAACTGACAAAGCTAAAGAAAAAACTCCAGAAACTCCAGAAATCAAAAAAACTCCAGAAATTCAAAAAGAAGTTGTAAAAATAGAGAAACAAGAAATAGAAACCAAAGAGCCAAAAATTCAAGAAGAAAAAGTTGTTAAAAAAATAGTTCCAAAGGTTGAAGCAAAACCTAAAAAAGAAGAAGAGATAAAAGAAATCAAACCGAAGAGTGTAGAAAAGGTGCAAGAGCCTAGGAAAGCAGAAGAAAAAGTCTCTCTCTCAGCCAATGTAAGAAAAAGAAGAGGTTTGGTTATTGTCAAAAAGAAAAGAAGAAAAGAAGAGCCAAAAATTCAAAAAACTGCTGTGTTTAGTGATGATGATGTAAAATCAGCCCTTAAATCTTCTTATAAAAATATCAAAAAAACTCCAACACTAGAGTCTGTTTTTGCAACTTCAGAGTCTAAAAAGAAGAAAAAATCAAAAAAATCTACAACAAGAAGCAACCAGACACAAAAAGTCAATATTGAACTAGATGTTCAGATGAGAGACATAGGCGCTGAATTAGAAGAAGAGATGGTAGTTTTACCGGATTTTAGTGTGAAGCCAGAGGTTAAAGATGTTCCTAGAAAGAAGATAGACCCTTCTAAGATGAAGAGCACTAAAAAATCAAATTTTTTAAACCACGGTATTAAGAGACAGACTAAAAAACGAAGAAGAAGAAGAGTGGAAGACAAAGAGTCTGCAATCATAAGTTCAATTGAAATTCCAGAAGATATCAGAGTTTATGAGTTTGCCCAAAAGATAAATAAACCTTTGGGTGAGGTTATAAAAGAACTTTTTACATTAGGTGTGATGGTTACTAAAAATGATTTTCTTGACAAAGATGCAATAGAGATTTTAGCAGATTCATTTGATCTAGAAGTGATGACGGTTGATGAACAAGAAGAGTTTGACTATGTGAAACAATATGAAGAAGAAGAGGATGAAAATGCGATAGAGAGAACTCCTGTTGTTACGATTATGGGGCATGTTGACCATGGTAAAACATCACTTTTGGATTATATAAGAAGTTCAAAAGTTGCAACTGGTGAAGCAGGTGGTATAACTCAGCATGTTGGTGCTTATATGGTAGAGAAAAATGGCAAAAATGTTACATTTATAGATACCCCGGGTCATGAAGCTTTTACAGAGATGAGGTCTCGTGGAGCACAGGTTACGGATATAGTTATCATAGTAGTTGCAGCTGATGATGGTGTGATGCCTCAGACAAAAGAGGCGATAGAGCACTCAAAAGCTGCCGGTGTACCTATAGTGATAGCAGTTAACAAGATGGATAAAGAGGGTGCTAACCCTGATTTGGTTAAATCTCAATTGGCTGAGATAGGTATAACTCCTGTTGATTGGGGAGGAGAACACGAGTTTGTTCATATAAGTGCAAAAACAGGAGAAGGCATAGAAGATTTACTTGAGGTTCTACTTTTGCAAGCAGAACTTTTAGAATTAAAAGCCAATCCAGCCAAAGATGCAAAGGCAACAGTCATAGAGAGTTCTGTTGAAAAGGGCAGAGGAACAGTATCTACTGTTGTTGTGCAAAATGGAACCCTAAGACTAGGTGATACTGTTGTAGCAGGTGTTGCTTACGGAAAAGTAAAGGCACTCATGAATGATGAGGGCAAAAAAGTAAAAGATGCAAAACCCGGAGAGCCTGTTGTTCTTTTGGGGTTGAGTTCAGTTCCTCTAGCAGGTGAAAAACTTGTTAGTGTAAAGAGTGATAAAATTGCTAGAGAGTATGCCAAAAAAAGATCAGAATACTTAAGACAAAGAGAGCTTTCAAAGTCAACAAAAGTAACACTAGACGATTTAAGCTCAATGATAGCAGAGGGTGCACTAAAAAGCCTACCTGTTATAATAAAAGCCGATGTAGGCGGATCACTTGAAGCTATAAAAGGCTCATTGGAGAAAATAAAAACTGATGAAACAAAGATAGATGTTATTAGTTCAGGTGTTGGCGGCATAACTGAAAATGATGTTGCACTCGCAAGTGCAAGCGAAAATAGTATCATATTGGGATTTAATGTCAGACCTACAGGTGCTGTAAAAGAAAAGGCAAAAAGTAGTGGAGTAGAGATAAAAACTTACAAAGTTATTTATGATTTGATAGATGATGTTAAAGATTTGATAGCAGGTATGCTCAGCCCTGTCATCAGAGAAGAAAATATCGGTCAAGCACAAGTAAGAGAAGTTTTTGTAGTACCAAAAATTGGGGCAATTGCAGGTTGTATTGTAACTGACGGTGTTATCAATAGAGGTGTAAAAGTCAGGCTTATAAGAGACGGTGTTATCATATATGAAAGTAGTGTTTCATCCCTTAAGAGATTTAAAGATGATGTTAAAGAGGTAGCCAAAGGATATGAATGTGGTATAGGTATAGATGGATACCATGATATAAAGGTTGGTGACTTTATAGAAAGCTTTAAAGAAGTAGAAGAGAAAGCAACTCTTTAATAACATGACAAAGTCATACAGAGCACCAGCTCGTGCAATAGTGCGAGGAATCTGCCCATAAATTTTTCTCTAAAAAGGCAGAAAACTTTAAAACACCATTTATGGGCAGAGGGGATAATAAAATGAAAAGTATAAAAATACAAAGAACACAAAGTGTTTTAAGAGAACTTTTACCAGAAGCTTTTGCTACTCTCAATGACCCAATGTTGCAGGGTCTTTGTGTTGTAGATGTAAATTGTAGTCGTGGAAAATATGATGCCGAAGTATATCTTGATGAGATGGCACTAGATGATGATGAAAAAAAATATGTCCTAACTCATCTTAAAAAAGTCAACAGGCATCTTCAAAATTATTGCTTAGAGGCTGAAGGGTGGTTTAGATGCCCAAATTTTCATTTTAAATTTGATAAGAGTTTAAAGGAAATAAACAGGATGGATGAGCTGTTCCAAAAGATAGAAAAAGAGTTAAATGTAAATGAAAATGATTAAAAAGGTTATAGAAGCCAATGGCGCTTTCTACTATGATAGTGAGATTGTAAGCGAAAATGGCAATAGAATTTATAGAATATATATAACTTCTAAGGCTGGAGTGACACTTGATCTTTGTGCAAAAATCTCTCGGATAATATCACCTATCCTAGATTTGGAACCGC
Source organism: Campylobacteraceae bacterium (assembly GCA_027055635.1). Lineage (GTDB taxonomy): Bacteria > Campylobacterota > Campylobacteria > Campylobacterales > Sulfurospirillaceae > JAADIZ01. Next base: position 1,354 of record JALUMZ010000095.1, on the reverse strand, counting down.
CGGTAAATGGTGCTTATACTCTTGAGGTTAGCTCCCCGGGAATAGAAAGGTCTCTTAAAAAAGCAGAACATTTTTTAGGTAGTATCGGTGAAAATATAAAAGTTAAACTTATAAATACAGATAAAATTATAGGTAAACTAAACTCTTTTGACGGTAATGTTTTAGAGATTACAGAAGAGGATGGGGAAGAAATCAAAATAAATCTCGAAGATATAGATAAAGCAAGAACTTATTATAAATGGTAAATTTGATGCACGAAGCTGTAAAAGAGGCTTGGAAATATCAAGGACTTACCTATCCAAATCCTGCAGTTGGGGCTTTGATTAGCGATAGATTTGGCTCTATACTATCTTGCAAAGCTCATACCAAAGCCGGTTTTGCACATGCTGAAGTAGAAGTTATAAAAGATGCCTACTTTAAGCTAACAGATGATGAAAAGATACTTAAACTTCAAAAATCTCGTAAAATTCATGATTATCTTATGAAAAATCATAACGATGTATTTAAAAACCATACTCTACATGTAACACTAGAGCCTTGCAACCACCATGGTAGAACTCCACCTTGTTCGCATCTCATAAAAGAGCTAAAATTTAAAAAAGTGGTCGTTGGAAAGAGAGATATAAATCCAATAGCAGTTGGAGGAGTAGAGTATTTAAGAGAGCATGGTATAAAAGTAGAACTTTTAGAAGAGTGTCATGAGTGTGAAGAGTTGATAACTCCATTTCTAAAGTGGCAAAAGAGTAATTTTATATTTTTCAAACTTGCTATGAGTCTAAATGGTGTCATAGATGGTGGAATAATTACAGATGAAGCATCAAGAGAGTTGGTCCATAGGTTTAGGGATGTTTGTGATCTTCTAGTCATAGGCGGTAATACAGTCAGAACAGATAGACCTACACTAGATGCAAGACTTTGCGAGGGAAAGGCTCCAGATATACTTATATACTCAAGAACTAAGGATTTTGATAACTCAATTCCACTTTTTAAGGTTAAAAACAGAAAAGTTTTCATAGATGATAATTTTACAATCTTGAAGAATTATAAAAATATAATGATAGAGGGTGGAGAGGGGATGCTAAAAGCCACAAAAGAGATTGTTGATTTGTATGCTCTGTTTCATTCACCAAATTTTAAGATAGGAAAATATCCAGAGCTTAGTCTAAAGTTAAACTATTTATTTAGTAAAAATATTGCTAACGATATACTAATGTGGCTTAAAAGCTGATAGGAAATCAAGGCCCCCACAATTCTCTAAAGCTGTAAAGAGCAGGACTTTTTTAGAAAATAGTGTATAATGTTAAATCTTAAATTATTTTTAAGTCATATAGGTGTAAAATTTCATATGTAAGTA
>JALUMZ010000094.1 GCA_027055635.1 Campylobacteraceae bacterium | reverse complement strand
AGATATTGATCCAAAGAGGTGGTATGAAATTATCACGCAAAAACTCAATATTCTTGATAAAATTAGTGTGTATATAGAAAAAAATACAGCTATACTTATAAATAGTGAGTTAAAAAAAGTTAGAATAATTTTTAATCTTGTTGTGTTTTTAACTATAGGAAGTTTAGTAGTTTTTGTCTTAATGCTGATCGCATTCCTAAAATTAGTCAGAGAGGAGCAAAAATTAAGACTTGTTACCCAAAAATACATAATTAGTTCTATCACAGATCTAAAAGGCAAAATTCTAGATGCCAGTGATGCATTTTGTGAAATATCGGGATATAGTAAGTCGGAGCTTATAGGGCAACCACACAATATAGTCAGACATCCAGATATGCCAAAAGAGGCTTTTAGAGAACTTTGGGAGACTATACAAGCAGGTAAAGCATGGAGAGGAAAAGTAAAAAATCTGAAAAAAGATGGTGGATTTTATTGGGTTTGGGCAAATATTGAGCCACTCTATGACAAGAGAGGACATATAGATTCATATATATCAATTAGACTCGATATTACAGAGAGTGAGCTTCTTGCGCTTCAAATAAAAGAAGAAGAGAAGAAGAGTAGGGCTGCTCAAGATATGATGCAAAGGCAATCAAGACTAGCTCAAATGGGAGAGATGCTCAGTATGATAGCGCACCAATGGAGGCAACCTCTAAGTGCTATAACAGCCACATCAGGAGCTATCAGTGTTAAAGCAAGGCTGAAAAAATTGGATTTGGACACAGCTGTAGAATTATCAAATAAAATTCAAAAATTTTCGCAACATCTCAGTAGCACCATTGATGACTTTAGAGATTTTTTTAAAGCAAATAAAATAAAAAAAGAGACTAATTTTAAAAAGATTACTGATGATGTTTTAGGTATAGTAAAATGTGCGCTAGAAGATAAAAAAGTAGAGATAGTTTTAGATGTAAAGTCGTATGAAAATTTTGTATCTTATGAAAATGAGCTAAAACAGGTTTTGTTGAATTTGATAAAAAATTCTGAAGATGCTTTAATGGAAAATAAAATCACTAAACCTACTATTGCTATAGAGATTACGGAGAAGAGATTGAGTATATTTGATAATGCCGGAGGCATAAAAGAGGAGATAATCGATAAAATTTTTGATCCATATTTTTCTACAAAAAGCAAAAAAGATGGTACAGGCTTGGGACTTTATATGAGTAAAATTATAGTTGAGGAGCATTGTGAAGGTACTTTAAGTGTAAAAAACGGTATTTTTAAGGGCAAAAAAGGTAAACTACTAAATGGTGCAAAATTTAGTATAGACATAGGGGGAAATAGTGATTGATATAGATGAGGTTGTGAAGTATTCTAGACATTTAAAGCTTCTTTATGTTGAAGACAATATGGATTCACGAGAGATGACCTCTATGATTTTGGAAGATTTTTTTGATGATATTCTTGTAGCAGTAGATGGACAAGACGGTTTGGAAAAATTTAGAGAAAATGATATCGATCTTATAGTAACTGATATAAATATGCCTAAACTAAATGGCTTAGAGATGATCGAGAAAATAAGAGAGATAGATAGAGATATACCAATTTTGATCTTATCTGCCCACAATGAGGATGATTTTTTTATCAGTAGTATTAAATTAGGAGTTGATGGCTATCTTTTGAAGCCTATAGATACTGATCAATTGATTTTGATGATTGATAAAATCACTAAAAAATATAGATACATCAATGAAGCAAAATCAAATCTTCATCTTTTGCAAGAGTACCAAAAAGCAACAAATGCAAGCTCTATAGTTTCTAAGGCAGACAAAAGAGGAATTATAACTTTTGTAAATGATAAATTTTGTGAAATTTCTGGCTATGACAGTAGTGAACTCATAGGAAAGCCTCATAATATAATCAGGCATCCAGATAATCCAAAAAGTATATTTAAGGATATGTGGCATACGATAAGAGATAAGAAAGAGATATGGTATGGACTTGTAAGAAATAGAGCAAAAAATGGTAAAAGCTACTATGCCGATAGTGTTGTAGTGCCTATACTTGACATGGATGGAAATATACTAGAGTATATATCTCTAAGAAATGATGTTACAGATATAATGAGTCCGGCAAAACAGCTAAATGATGCTATTAAAAATGCAAAGGAACCTATACTTATATATCTTAAACTCGATAAATTTGATATGATTGAGGAGTTCTATGACAATGAAACGGTTGAAGTGATTCAAGATAGAGTTGCATTAAGTCTTCAAGATAGTTTCTCTAGGGTTTATGATTTTGATAAAATATACCAACTAGGTTACGGTGAGTATGCTTTTATTATTGATAAATCTCAGTATTTTACTGATGAAAAAAGTTTTGTGCTAAGACTCGGGGAGATACAAAAAAATATAAATAGTAAAAAAATCTCTCTTAATGATATAATTTTTGATATATCAGTGATAATAAGTCTAGCATACAAAAAAGATAAAATCCTAGAATCTGTAAAATTAGGCATAAAAAAGTTATTGAATTGCAAGCAAAATATAATAGTTGCAAATAACCTAGCAGATATGGGGCAAAACCAAGCTAAAAAAAATATGGAAATGGTCTCAATGATTAAAAATGCTATTGAAAACTCAAAAATTATCTCATATTTTCAACCCATCATAGACAATGAAACCAAACAAATTGTAAAATTTGAATCTTTAGTGCGTCTTATAGATGAAAATAACCAAGTTTTATCACCTTTTCATTTTCTTGATATTGCCAAAAAGAGTAACTACTATACGCAGATAACAGATATAGTTTTACAGAACTCTTTTGATATGCTAAAAAATTGTAATTGTAATAAAGATATATCTATAAATTTATCTGCCTTAGATATGGAACAAAGCACTACGAGAGAAAAAGTTTTACAACTATTAAATGAGCATAAAGGGATAGCTTCAAGAGTGATATTTGAAGTTTTGGAAGATGAAAGTATCAAAAATTTTGATTTGGTTAAGGAGTTTATATCAAAAGTAAAAGAGTTTGGAGTGCAAATTGCCATAGATGATTTTGGCGCTGGATACTCAAACTATGAAAGACTTTTAGAGTATCAACCAGATATTATTAAGATAGACGGATGTCTTATAAGAGATATTGAAACAAGTACATACTCTTTATCTGTTGTAAAAAGTATAGTAACATTTGCAAGAGAACAAAATATCAAAATTGTAGCAGAGTTCATAGAAAATGAGGCTATTTATGAGATAGTTAAGAGACTAGGCGTGGATTATTCTCAAGGGTACTATTTTGGAAAACCAGAATCAGTTGAGAATTGTAAACTAAAAATAAAAAGTATGGAGCAACAAGTTGTATAAGCTTGAGTTCTTAAGCAATAAGCACTACTATTTTACTATTTTTATTTTAGCTATACTCTATTTTCTTGCAGGAAAAGTTAGTCTTTTACTCTTTAATGGACAGGGTATAGTAAGCATAGGTGTATTTCCTTCAGAAGGAATTGCTTTAGCTTTTGCTATATTTTTTGGCAAAAGAGTATGTTTTGGAGTTTTTTTAGGACAATTAGTATTGGCCATCTATAATGGCATCGATTTATTTTCATCATTTGAGATTGCAACTATTAATGCTATGGAGGCCTTTTTGGGTGTTTTTCTTTTTCAAAAGTACAGGTTAAACAAGGGGTTAAAAAATTTTAGAGATATAGTTGGCTTAGCGATAATGATAGTGTTCGTTTTGCAAATTTTTAGCTCTTTATTCTCAAATTTAGCTTTACTTTCAAACTCACAGATAACTAAAGATATGTTTTTATCTTCTCTCTTCTCTTGGTGGTTTGGTAATGTTATGGGGCAATTGCTATTTACACCTTTTGTGCTTTTGTTGTTAGTGAACTATAAGAAGATAAAAATTATAGAATTTTTACTATCCGGACTATTTTTTGGACTATTTTTCTATTTTTTAGAGATTGTTTTGATGATAAAAGATTCGCTTTTACTTTTGAGTATAACTATACCTTTTGCTATATTTGTTGTGTCTAAAAAAGGTTCCACTTATGGTATGCTTTTTGCTACTATTATAGCCCTTATGTCTGCTTACTCAGTATATTTAGGCTATGGTGTAAAAAATATTATAGACTATAATTTATTTGTTCTTATTCATATATCTACAGTTTTAATCGCATCAATTTTATTTGAACAAAGAAGAGAACTTGAATCAAATCTTCAAAAAAAGATAGAAGATGAGATATCTAAAAATAAAAAACAACAACTTTTGATGATTCAGCAGAGTCGCCTAGCCCAAATGGGTGAGATGATTGCTATGATTGCGCATCAATGGAGGCAACCGTTAAATAATCTATCTCTAGCAAATCAACTTTTGATTTCAAAATATAATAAAAAAAGACTTGATGACAAAGCAGTAGATTATTTTAAGAAGAATTCAAAAAAACAGATAGAGCTGATGTCAGATACAATTAATGTGTTTAGAAATTTTTTTAAGTCTGAAAAAATAAAACAGAGATTTTATGTAAATGACACCATAAAAGCAATACTAGATATGACCGAAGCAATATTTATGACAAAGGGTATAAAGATAAATCTTGAGGTGCAGGGAAGTTTTTATACATTTGGGTATCCTAATGAGTTGGGGCATGCAATTTTAAATATCATCAATAATGCGAAAGATGCCCTTATGCAGAGTGATAAAGAGGATAAAAATATAAATATAGCTATCCAAGAGTTAGGAGATGAGATATTGATTTGCATAGAGGATAATGCTGGAGGGATAAAAGATGATATTATAGGTAAAATCTTTGATCCATATTTTTCCACAAAAAGTAGCAAGAACGGTACAGGGTTGGGTTTATATATGACAAAAATGATAATAGAAAAAAAGATGGATGGTAAGATAGCAGTTGCAAATAAAAAAGATGGAGCTAGTTTTAAAATTTATCTAAAGAGAGACAATGATGTCATTAAATAACTTTTCACTTCTGTTTGTTGAAGATAACAAGGATGCACAAGAGCATATAAGATTGATATTTGAAGATGATGTAAAAGATTTATATATAGCATCAGATGGTATAGAGGGTCTTAAGGTATATAAAAATAAAAGTCCTGATATAATCTTGACAGATATAAATATGCCAAATATGGATGGACTCTCAATGGTAAAAGAGATAAAAAACATAGATAAAAACCAGCCGATTTTGATGATGTCTGCTTTTGATGACAAAGAAAATCTCCTTGAAGCCATCAATATAGGTTGCAATGGTTTTGTTTCAAAACCTGTTAATATAGATTTTTTATATGACAAATTAAACTCAATAGCCCAAAAACTTCATGATGAAAAAGAGAAGCAGAATTTAAAGAATTTGGAGATACAAAAACTATACAATCTAGCTCACTATGACACCCTGACAAACATACCAAATAAGTTTCTGTTTGAAATAGAATTGGATAGAGCTGTTTCTCAAGCCAAAAGAGATAAGAGTAAGATTGCACTCTTCTTTATAGATTTGGATAATTTTAAAGAGGTAAACGATACTTTTGGACATGAGGCAGGAGATTATACGCTAAAAACTATCGTAAACAATATGCAAAAAGTAATCAGAAATGAAGATATCCTTGCTAGAAGAAGTGGAGATGAGTTTTTGTTGATGGTTAAAGGAGATTGGAAAAGAGAGGATCTCTCATCTCTTGCAAATAAAATCATAAAAGCAACATCTGCACCTATAAAATACTCTAATGATGTAATCTTTATCTCCTCAAGCATAGGTATAAGCGTATTTCCTTCAGATACAAATTCACCACAAGAGCTTATCAATCTTTCAGATAAAGCTATGTATAAAGCAAAAAAAGCCGGTAAATCTCACTATATTTTTTATGGAAACTAGATGTTTTATTAATTTGCTAAATAAAAATAAAAGCACTTATTTGATATAATCCTATCCTTAGCTGATCTTAAATACTACACAATTAACTTTGTTAGTTATGATGTGTGGGGTCAGCCTTTAAAACAAACAAATAAGGTTTTTTATATGAGCAAACCACTACTTATTGAGATCGGTGTCGAGGAGCTTCCTGCTATACCATTTTTAAAAGAATATCCAAATATAGAGAAGAAATACGCAAAAGTTTTAGAGAAATATGCACTATTGTGCGAATTTGAATTTTACTATACTCCTAGAAGATTGGTGCTGTGGCATGCAGAGTTTCCACTATCTCAAGCCGATAAAGAAGAGGAGTTTTATGGAGCTCCCATCGATATAGCCTATAAAGATGGTACTCCTACTAAAGCAGCTTTAGGTTTTGCAAAAAAATGCGGGGTAGAAGTAGGTGAGCTACAAAGAGCACTAAAAGGCGGGAGAGAAGTTTTATATTATAAAAAAATCTCAAGCGGAGACAAGTCTAGAGATGTTATAGGTAGCATAGTCGATGAATTTCTAAAGAGTCTTAATTTTGGAAAATCTATGAGATGGGGATACAATGAAGAGAGCTTTATAAGACCTATCCGCTCTATTGCCTCTTTGCTTGGTGAAGAGATTGTAGAGTTTGAGTCATTTGGTGTTAAGTCTTCAAATCTTGCTTATCCTCACAGACATATATCTTATGAGCCCTTTTCATTTGAGTTTGCAGGAGACTATTTTACAAAGATACAAGAGGGCGGTATCACTCTTTTTGCAGATGACAGAAAGAGGAGTATCTTGGATGATTTTAAAGAGATAGAAGAGAAAAATGGAGTCAAGATAGAGATAGATGAAGAGCTTTTGGCTGAAGTTGTCGCTATCACAGAGCATCCAAAGGCACTTATAGGCAGTTTTGATGAGGAGTTTTTGAGAGTTCCTCCAGAGGTCGTTATCACTTCCATGAAAGAGCATCAAAGATACTTTCCTGTCTTTAAAGATGGAGTTTTGACAAATAGATTTATAGTTGTAAGCAATGCTATTAGTGATGATTACAGCCTGATAGTAAGTGGAAATGAAAAAGTACTTAGAGCTAGATTGAGTGATGCTCTCTTCTTTTATGAAAATGATTTAAAAAATGGATTAGATTTTTCCGGCCTAAAAGACATACTCTTTTTAGATGGTCTAGGTTCGGTATTTGATAAAGAGATGAGAGAAAAAAATATAGCCCAGTTTTTATATAAAAAATATGAAAAGAGAGTCCAAGAAGAGAGTCCTAGCAAAGAGAAGCTTGAAGATTTACTATATAGATCTATCCTCTTTTCAAAAGCAGACTTACTTAGTGAGATGGTTTATGAATTTACAGAGTTACAAGGCTTGATGGGATACTACTATGCAAAAGCCAACAATGAAGACAAACTGCTTTGTCTATCGCTAAAAGAGCAGTATTTGCCAGATAGTGAAGAGAGTCCACTCCCAAGCACTATCTTTAGCTCTATCGTAGCTCTGTCAAATAAGTTGGATTCCCTGATAGCTCTATTTAGTATAGGTAGAATTCCAACAGGCACAAAAGATCCTTTTGCTCTTAGAAGAGCGGTAAATGGTATCATTAAAATTGTTCTAAAATATAACTTAAAGTTTGATATAAAAGAGGATTTGGCAGCTATCTCTAAAAATTATAAGAGTTTTGATATAGAGGCATTGGAACAATTTTTTATAGAGAGAGTTTATCAGTTTTTTGATGTAAATCCTTCGGTAGTAAAGGCTGTTTTAAACAGCAAAGAGAGAGATATTGTAAAGCTTTCACTAAAGATTGAAGCATTAAACAAGATAGTAAACAGCGATGGTTTTAAAGAGAGTTTTACTACATTTAAAAGAGTTGCCAATATCATCAAAAATTTAGATTTTGCCGAATTGAGAGTTGATGAGAGTTTGCTAGAGCAAGATGAAGAGAAGGCTCTATATAAAGCATTTCTAGAGGTAAAAGAGGATTCATTTGATACCTATGAAGCAAAACTTGATGCACTTTTTGCTCTCAAAAAAGATATAGATAGTTTTTTTGATAATGTTATGGTAAATGTTGAGGATGAAAATATCAAAACAAACAGACAAAACCTCATAGCCTCTATATACCAAGAGTTTAGAGCAATTGCGGATATCAAAGAGATCTCCGTTTGATTATGCCATCATAGGTGCCGGTATCAGCGGTGCCTGTATGGCTTATCATTTAAACAAACTTGGCAAAAGTGTTATTGTCCTAGAAAAAGACAAAATTGCATCAGGAGGTAGCGGTGCTGCCGGTGCTTTTTTGTCTCCAAAACTTGCTTCAAACTCTTTATATACTAGCTTCATCAACAGTTCATTTGAATTTTCTATCAAATTTTATAAAGAGAATTTTTCAAAGTTCTTAAAAATAAATGGTATATTGAGGATTTTAAAATCCCAAGATGATATAGACAAATGCAAACTCTATGAAGATGTTTTGCCCAAAAATTTTACATATCTTAGGGCAGATGATATAGAGATAGTAAAAAAAGATGTCAGTAACTTTGGAGGATACTTTTTCAAAGATGGTGCCATCATAGATGGTGTAGGGGTTATCAAGGAGATGCTTAAAGGTATAGATGTTGTTAACCCTCTACATGTAGAGAGTTTTGACTATATAAATGGATACTATGAGATAGGAGATATAAAGGCAAAAGGCATAGTATTTTGCGCAGGAAATGCTCAAGATTTTAAACAGTTAGAGTATCTTGGATTGAAAAATATATATGGACACAGGATAGATGTTAAAACCGCTACGATGTTGCCGTTTCATCTACATAAATCCTGCTCAGTTAGTGCAAGTCATGATGGCTTGGTACATATAGGAGCTACTCATATCCCAAACTACAGATATGATAAAAGCAGAGATTATGATACAGAAATATCCAAAATGATAGAGTTGGCAAAATCTTATCTGAAATTTGATGGATTTGAGGTAAAAAAAGTAAATTTTGGAGCTAGAAACTCCTCTTTGGATTTTTTCCCTGTTTTAGGGCAGATTATAGATGTCAAAAAAACTTTGGAAAAATACCCATACATCAAAAAAGGCTCTAAAGTGCCAAAAGAGAAGTATATATACTACCCAAATCTATTTGTTCACTCAGGCTTAGGAGCAAGAGGATTTGTACTAGCTCCCACAACCTCTAAAATTTTAGCAGAGCATATATGCACCCACAGTAACATACTAAAAAGATTAGATACACAAAGGCTATTTATAAAATTTGCTAAAAAAACAAAAATCGGAAGCACTCACTCCTGATAGAATAAATTTTACTCCTCTTTTTTAAAGTAAACCAAACTTTTACCATCTGTTAGCATTTGAAATAGGCTATTTTTTGTTGCTATGAAGTTGGCGTAAAGGTGGTTTGGTTGTATGATAAGTGACTTTATCGTCTCTATGTTTGTTATGCTTTTATCGTCAAAAGAGAGACGATAGTGAATAGTATCGTCAGATGAAGCTACAAACAACTCATCGCCATCAAGTGATATTGTTGGGCTATCTGTGGTATTTAAGTTGTCGATGCTAGTCATATATTCCATATTTTGATCTGTTTTGTTGAGCCTATATATCTCTGTTTTTGGGTATCCGGTTATGATTAGATATCTGTCATTTATGGCTAAACCCTCACCGTATAGATTGAAATTTTCGCTTCCTTGATGTGTCAACTCAACAAGAGGTTGCCATGTGCCGTCTTCATTTTTTGTATATAGATATACTACCTTAAGCCTAGGGGCACTGATCGCCATTAGCCAATCATTAAATACTACTTGGCTTCCAAAATTATCGAGAATGCCTGTGTTTGGTTGAATCTTTTGTACTCTAGTTAAATTTTCGTCATTTGCATAGATATATACTGCTCCACTTCTATAGATTCTATTTCCATCACCATCTCTTGAGTAAGCATACTTATGTTCTGCTCCAATTGCTATAGTTGTGTCATCCATATATATAGAATCTCCAAAACCGGCATTACCTTCACTGTCATCACCTACTAATTGCTTTTGGAAAGAAAATGTACCATTGTCTTCTTTGTTGTAATAAAATACAATTCCTGATCTATCCCCAATATCCATATCTATATCTTGTGAACTCACTAGCAGTCTTTGAGTATTGGTGGCAGCAGTATTTCCAAAACCCCAATCATCACTTCTAGGGGATGTAACCGTAGCTGTTTTAAGCAAAGTTTGCCCATCAAAATGCAATACATCAATCGATGTTTGGTAGTCTGATGATATGGAAGAGGCCAAAAGAGTGTTTTGATAACTATTTTTAAGTTGCAACTGACCAGATGTAAAGCTATAGGTATGTTGATAAACATAATCATGATTTTCTATAGCTACCGTTATAGGCAGCTCCAAGGAGTGGTTGGCTTGATCTTCTATAGTGATTGTTACTTGATACCTATTGTCTCCATCACTATCTAGTGGATTTTCATAATCAAATGCAGTATTGTTTATTAGCGTAGTTCCATTCATATCAAACCATGCACTATCATCCCCCTCTAGCTTATAAGTTAAATTACCATCATTTGAAAAGGCATCTACACTAAAAAGAGAACAGGGAGATTCATTTTCCGGTAGCTCTATGGCACTGCTTGGAGAGTTGTAACTATAAATTTTACTAAAAGGAAAGAAATCATAAAAGTAGAATTCACCATCTAGGTAGTGAATTTTTGCATAACCTTGTGGAGTAAAAGATGCTCCTGATATATTGAGATTATATGTAGCGTATTTTGTATCGTCTATTCTGTAAAAAGGCTCTATCTTGCCATCATCTATCGTATAGATAGAGTCTCCTCTTTGGTCTTCTACTGATAAAAATTTATCATTGAGCGCAACAGCTCTTCCCACATAATCATCTGATGCTCCCTCCATCGGTTGTATGATAGTTTCTGTAGCATTTCCATCTTTGGAGAGTTGATACAGAGCTGCACCGTTTAGTCCTATTAGAAGCTTGTCATTATATAAAGAGATAGCAAAACTATTATCATTATCCTTTGCCATTGATGGGTGTATAGATTCTATATATTTGGTTGTTCCATCAGATTCATAACTATAGACAAGAGACAATACTCCACTTCTTTGTCCTATGACCAAATAGTCCTTGCTAATATCAACAGTAAATCCAAAACCAAGAGAGGTGTTACTATTTTGTGGAGATATTGTCGCCTTTAGTATTGCTGTACCATTTTCATCTATATGGTATAAAAGAGCATTTTGTGAGTTTGAAACGATAAAAAAATTATCGTAAATTGCTAGTCCATCTGTATTTTCCAAAGAGGTGCTGATCTTTTGTGCACTTGCATCAGAGTGGTATTTGTAGAGATAGATATCGCCACTGGTTTTTGAGCCAATAAGTGCATACTCTTTGTTTATCGCTACCCTGTACCCAAAGCCACTTTGATTGTCATCGGCATAGAGATTGGAGACAGCAGTTGCAGTACCGTCAGTTTGCAAAGAGAGTAGTGTGGCTTCTCCTCGTGAATCATAAGAGATTGAAGATGCTCCTGCTATGCAGACATCATCATAACATTTTAGAGACTTGATATAGTTATTTGATTTATATTTTGCAGTAAGAGTAGGATTAAATTTTATTTTATCACTATTGTTACAAGCAATAAAAACAAAAGAGACTAGTACTATCACAGATAATTTTAACCATTTGTGCATAATTCATCCTTTATCTTATAGTCTAACACTTACTATTTTAAAATTACCTAAAATTTACTTTTAAATGTTACAATGGTAAGAAAATTTATAAAGGTTATTTGTGAAGTATATATTGTTGAGTATTATCTTATGTGTTGGATTGAATGCAAGTGTGTATTATGCCAAGGTTGAGCCTGTGCAAAAGTACAGTATCAAATCAGCCGCTAGCGGTAAAATTCTTAAATCAAGATATGATATGGAGGGTAGGGTATCTGATGCAAAAGAGATTATTCATATAGATGATATTCTCAATAAGGAAGATTTGAAAAACTCTCTAAAAAAATTAAAAATAATTAAAAATATGGTAAAGATAACCAAACAAAATCTAAAAAATGCTCAAAAAGTAGCTCTAATAAAAGAAAAAAATTACAATAAAATCAAAAATCTAAAAACAAAATCAAGAGTCGAGAAAGATAATGAGCTCATAAATAGTGTAAATGCCCAAAACCAAGTGCTTAGTTTGATGAGCAGTCTTGATAATTTAAAAAGCCAACTTGATGACCAAAACTACAAAATAGCAGCACTAAAAGATCAGATATTTAAAAAGAGTATAAAAGTTCCAAAAGGCTACTTGATATATAAAATATATCTTAAAAAAGATGACTTTGCAGGAGTCGGTACGCCTTTGATGGATGTTTATGAT
>JALUMZ010000093.1 GCA_027055635.1 Campylobacteraceae bacterium | reverse complement strand
TTGATATAGATCATGCAAAAATAAAAAATCTATCATCGCATAATCTATTTCTAAGCAAAAGTATAAAAACAGATAATGGCTTATTTGCTTGTAAGATTGTAAGCAAATAAGACTAAAATTAAGATAATTTTAGTCTTATTTGCTTTTTATTTATAAAATATTATTATTTATTTAGCCTTTAACCATATAATTTCATCACCAAGACACAAGCCTCCTTTTTAGAAAATGAATATATTTTTAAAAAATCAGTATTCGAGATTTCCATCTCGAATACTGATTTTAATGTCCAAAATTTTGGCTACTACACTTTTTCTTATTTCCTTTTAGATATTTTAGATATAATTCCAAAAAAAATTGGTGAAGCCGTGATGTATGATTATCTTTTTTATAGTATTATGACACTTGCATTGGCTATAATTTTTTCTATGGGCGGAGCCGGTCCAGGTATCGCTTTGATACCTATTTTGAGTTTTTTTGGTTTAGATTTTACGCTTGCTCGTGCTATAGGTTTATTTGCTGGAGCTTCCACTACTATTACAGCAAGTATCATGAATATAAAAAGAAAAGTGGTAGATTTTTATTTTATGTTGCCTATCGCTTTGATGTTGCTCATCTTTGCACCTATTGGAGCATATAGTAGTAAATTTATAGATGAAGATATTATAAAATTTCTTTTTATGCTGTTGCTTTTTTATAGTGCATTTATGATGATGTTTGGAAAGAAAAAGGCTTTTTTTAAAACAGAAGGAAAATTAATACTATTTTTAGTAGGCGGAAGTGTTGGTTTTATAGCCGGTCTTCTTGGTGTAGGTGGTGGAAATATACTCATACCTCTGCTTGTTTTACTTGGTTTTGAGCCAAAAAAAGTAGCTGTTACCGTTAGTTTTGTAGTTCCTTTTTCAGCTCTTAGTTCCTTTTTTACATATGCTAGTTATGTGCAGATAGATTGGATTTTACTTTTTTGCGTATCTATCTCGGCAATTATCGGAGGGTATTTAGGTAATTACTTGATGCATTTTAAACTAGAGCAAAAAGATACTAAAAAAGTGATGGCCTTTATACTTTTTGTATTGGCTATAAAACTACTTTGGGGTATATTTTGAAAAAAGTTGATTTAATTGAGGGGTGTAGTATTGTTTAAGGTTGTTGAGATATTTTACTCTATACAAGGAGAGGGATTTTTTAGTGGGACGCCTAGTCTCTTTTTGAGGCTACATGGGTGCAATCTCTCCTGCTCTTTTTGTGACGATGCTTTGCATACGGGAGATTATAAAAAATATAATTTCTCTGAGATTTTAGATGAGATTAAAGTATATCCCACAAAGCAGATCATCATAACAGGCGGTGAGCCTACCATCTATAATCTAAATGAGTTTATAGATGCTCTACATGTAGAGGGTTATTTTGTATGTATTGAAAGCAATGGTTATAAACTTGAAAATGTAAAAAATGCGGATTGGATAACATACAGTCCGAAGGATTGGGATGCCATAAAAAAAGATGGTTGGAGTGAGATAAAGTTTATAGTCTCAAAAGATAGCGATATAGATAAAATACTCAATTTTCAGACCGAAAAACCGGTTTTTATACAGCCTTTGAACTTTTTTGATAAACCAAATTTTGAAAATCTTGATTTCTGTATAGATTTAGTCAAAAAATACCCGCATCTAAAACTCAGTATCCAAACGCATAAATTTTTAGGAGTAAGATGATGAAAAAAGCATTGATAATATTTTCAGGCGGACAAGACAGTACAACTTGTCTTGGTTGGGCAAAAGAGAGATTTGATTTAGTTGAAACCATTACATTTGATTATGGACAAAAACATAAAGTTGAGATAGAACAGGCAGAAAAGATAGCAAATATGATGGGTGTGAAAAATACACTTCTTAGTATAAATGCCTTTACAGAGTTAAATGATTCAGCCCTTATTGACTCGAGCATAGATATATCTAGTTCTCACCATACAAAACCAAATTTGCCTGCCTCTTTTGTACCAAACAGAAATGCTATATTTTTTACGCTAGCTCATGCTTTTGCGCAAAAACAGGCTATAAACAATCTAGTCACAGGTATAAACCAGACGGATTACTCAGGTTATCCGGATTGTCGAGAAAATTTTGTAAAAGCACTTGAGGTTGCACTAAATTTAGGAAGCGAATCGGATATAAAATTTCACTATCCGCTTATGCATTTAAGTAAGGGTGAAACTTTCGAGTTGGCAAAGAAAGAGGGCGTATTGGATGTCGTAGTAAATGAATCACACACTTGCTACAATGGCGACCACAAAAGCTTTCATGACTGGGGTTATGGTTGCGGTGAGTGTCCCGCATGTGTGCTCAGAGCAAAAGGATGGGAAGAGTTCGTAGCAAAATAGCTTTGCTACGAAGTTTTTTACATTCCGGCTTTTGTTGTTATTTTCTTTATAGCATTTGACATCTTAGGAAGGACACTGCATCCTGCTAAATCATATTTAGTCTCTAACTGTTTTGGGTCTTTATACTCCATCTTTGTCTTGCCGTCAAAATCTTTATATACTAAGATTTTCATAGGCAATTCTATAGCGGCCTTTATATCCCTTTGCATGATTCTAGTACCAAGTTTTGGATTTCCAAAGATGACAAGCTTAGCACTTGTCATATCTGCACCGATGCTTTTAGCGCCTTTTCTAAAATCTATAACATTAAACACAGTTATGCCTTTTGCTTTCATGATCTTTTGCAATTTAGCAACTGTTTTATCTACAGAATTTACACTGCTTTTAATAGTCAAATTCCCCGCACTCAAAGCGACAACAGCAAACAAACTTAAAATCAAAACTTTCAATCTCATATATTCTCCTTAAATTTTTGTAATATAAAATTTATTTTAGCAAAATAAAGTGCATTTTGTGTGTAGCAAACAAAAAAATAAACAAAAAATAAAATATACCTGCTATAATACGCAGTAAAATTGATAAAATTCCTTGGTAATAGCCAAAGCATAAGTGCGAGGAATCTGCCCATAAATTTTTTTCCAAAAGGGCAAAACTATTTATGGGCAGAGGGGACATAAGAATTAAGACAAAGAAATACAGAGCGATAGCTCGTGCTTCAGTATATAAAAATAGTAATTTCTTGGCGACAGCCAAAGCATAAGTGCGAGGAATCTGCCCATAAATTTTTTTCCAAAAGGGCAGAAAAATTTTAAAATGCCATTTATGGGCAGAGGGGATATAAAAATGAAAGATTCACAATTAACAGAGTTGTACTTCGTAGTAGGAAGTCCATTTAGGTACTATATGTTTGTACTTTTGACCATGTTTGGCGGTTGGAATATCGCAAAAGATATGATGAATATCAT
>JALUMZ010000092.1 GCA_027055635.1 Campylobacteraceae bacterium | reverse complement strand
CAGTCGCAAATAAGAGCATTTTTACCCTCAAGATAAGCAAATGAAGCACTCAAAGAGGTCTTTCCTGTGCCACCCTTACCAGAAATTACAACGATCTCTTTCATTTTATACCACCTATAAACTCTACTATATCATCAAGTGAGTCCTTGAAGTGAGAGATTTTTGGATATATTAGTTCTCCTTTTGAGTAGAGTTTTGCTATCTCTTTGTCGTTTTTTATCTTTGTGATTATTGGTATATTTTCACTTTTACAATACTGCTGAACACTTTCATCTCCTATGCCGTCTCTGTTGATGATCACTCCAAAATTTTGCTTCAAAACTCTCATGGTTTCAACTGCAAGTTTGAGATCATTGAGTCCAAAAGGTGTAGCCTCAGTGATTAATACTACAAAATCACTCCCACGACTTGCCTCTATAACAGGGCAACTTGTTCCTGGAGGTGCATCAAATATCTTAACATAATCTTTGAAATTTTCATCCACAAACTCTATGGTTTGAGATATAAGAGGAACTGCCATCTCTTGTCCAAGGTCTAATCTTCCCTCTATAAAACTAAAATTTTCAGCTTCATACTCTTTTATCTCTCCAATCCTGATTGGATTCATCGGTAGTGAATTTGTGGGGCAGAGTTCGCTACAAGCATAGCAACTATGGCACAACTCGGGAAATACCAAGATTTCACTCGGAAGTGCTACTATAGTATTAAAATTACAAACTTTGGCGCACTCTGCGCAAAGTGTGCAGTTTTCACTTTTCCAAACTGGTACCATCTTATTGCAAATTTTAGTGTTTTTTAGATTGGAATTTATAAAGAGAGCAGAGTTAGGCTCTTCTACATCCAAGTCTGCTAAAACAACTTGTTTACCCATAGATGCAAGATATGATGTAAGGTTTGCAGAAATAGTGGTCTTTCCTGTACCACCTTTTCCGCTTGCGATTGTGAGTTTCATTATTTTTGAATGAATTTTCTACAGCCTTTTTGAGCTGTTCCACCATTTGTTGAGTGCTCTTTTGTACCGTCTAAGTATAATTTATATCTTTTACACTCATCTTTTTTTATGCATTTATCATTGTTGCATGCTAAAATCTTTTTGTCCATTTATCTCTCCTGTACTTCTAAAATTTTATGATTCAAAAGGGCGTCAGCTATCTTTTTTCTAGCAGATTCTATGAGTCTTGAGAAAGTAGGACGAGATATATTCATCTTATCTGCACACTCTTGTTGGTATAAAGATTCAAAATCAGAGAGTCTTATGGCTTCCATCTCATCTTCATACATAACAACACTCTGTAGTAAATCTCCTCTAACTCCACATGGTTTAAAGCAGATTTCACTATGGTCAGCATTTATATTTCTATTTTTTCGTCTTCTTCCACAAGGATTCATTTTGTAGCCTTTTTGAACATATGTGCGAAATTATATCGAACATATGTTCAAAAGTCAAGAGATAATTTAGTATTTATGTTTGATAAATTTTATATTGTTTAGTATTTTAATAGCCCATATAGTCATTATCGTGCCTATGATGATGGAGATACTTATATGCTCTTTTAGAAAGATGGCACTTAGAACAATCGCTGAAAATGGGACTAAAAATATAAATGAGCTTACATTGGCAGCCCCTAGTTTCTCTATGCCGATAAAATAGATGGTATTGGAATAGACTGAACTTATGATTGAGAGTATTAGTAAATTTAACCAAAAATAAAAATCAAAAGATTGATAGGCTATAGTTTTAAAATCTACAAAAAAGATACCATCGAGTGCGATAGTTATCATATAGAGATAAAAGCTAAAGACTAAGGGTGAAATTGCTTTTGATTTTGAGCTGATTATGGTAAAAATAGGCCATAGTACAGATGCCAATAAAAAGTATAGGTTTTGAATAACTAAGAGATCTTTTAGGCTGGAGTTCCAAATATTTAGCATAGTTAAAACTCCCAATGCTCCCAAAACAAGAGCAAAATAGTCTTTCTTTTTTAGTTTTTTCTCTCCTAACATTGCTAAAAATAGAAAAGTTATGATAGGGACTAAAGTAGTAACAAAAGCACCTCCTAATGAGGCTGTGCCGTATTTTGTACCCATAAAGTAGTATTTCATATAAGTTATAAAGGCTACTGATGCAAGAAAAGCTACGATAAAGCTCCTAAAATCAATTTTAAAAGATTTTTTAAAATATATAATTATAGGAATCATAAAAAATCCTGTAATAGAAAAGCGAAAAAATATCATCTCGTAAGCATCTATATAGTGACTTAAAACTTTTGCGTTAACCCAGGAGGCTCCCCATCCTATCATGGCAAAAAAGAGCAGGATATATAGTAAATTTTTATTTTTTCCAAGCATAACAGTATTCTCTTTTTTTTATGATAGTTTAGCACTTATGGAATTAATTGTATAGAATAAAATTGCTCTTTTTGGGGGTATATCCGAAGTATTTTTTAAAATTTCGCGTAAAGTGTGATTGGTCGCTAAAACCAACATTGAGGCTTGCTTCGCTGATGGGCATACCTTTTTGTATCAGTTGATTTGCTCTGTTTATCTTTTCATTGATGATAAAAAGATGTGGAGTCATACCAACCTCTTTTTTAAAAGCCCTTAAAAAATGGTATTTGCTCATAGATGAGTTTTTTGCGAGCATATCTAGTGTTATATTTTTGTCAATATAATCACTTATAAAATCCAGTGTTTGGTAGATAATTTTTTTATCATGTGTCATATCGCAATCTAATTTTACATAAGATGTGTAATTTAGTATGAGGTAGGAGAGGGCATCTATGAGAGCCGTCTCTATTGGCATAATCTCTTGGTTTTCGCAGATAAGATGAAAAAAATTGTTCAGCTTCATAAATAGTACTTTGTCATCTATGATATGTTTTTCAAATATAGGGACTCTTTTCTCAAAAAATATCTGTTCATATACCTTTGATAGCAACTCTACCCTTGGATAAAAATTTACATGTGACCAGTGATGAGAGACACCGCTGTGGATTTCATTTGGATTATTTACCCTGCAAGAGTACTCGTAGGATTCAAAATTTTGGTTTAGGTTGTATGATTTTAAAAAACCTTTATATGTCAATCCTATGGTATAAGTATCATGATAGTGTTTCTCAAAATTTTCATTTGAAGATTTTGTATTTTCAAACATAGTGTTTTGTAAAAATTTAAGCATGAAAACATTATATCAAAAAAGAGTGTAGTATTATAGAATAAAATTGCTCAATCACGGTAATTCAACTTTAATATTTCATCAAGGAGAGTTTGATTTTTTCCTACGGATCGCTTGCAAGATTATTAAAAATGCAAAACTCGCTTTGCTCAAACAGTTGCATTTTTGCCCTTGGCACATA
>JALUMZ010000091.1 GCA_027055635.1 Campylobacteraceae bacterium | reverse complement strand
GTCCTTTTTTCTTTAAAGTGTTACAATATTATACACTACCAAAGCTTTTTTTTATCTTTTTTGTGATAAATTCCGCTTATCAAAAAATATCAAATTCTAGCAATTCTATTTCTTAGAGGACAAATCCTCCTTTTAGTCTGAGCCTCACGAAATAGAATTGCTAGAATTTGATAAATTAAATAAGGAGTTTATATTTTATGTTAGATAAAAATAGTGTAAATGAAAAACTAAAAGAGGTTATATATCCCGGATTTGAAAAGGATATAGTCTCTTTTGGTTTTGTAAAAGTTATAGATGTAAAAGACGACAATGTATATGTCGAACTTGACATCGTTTCATCAAGCCAAGAGGTAGCAGATCAACTAAAAGCTGATGTTACCGCAAAGTTAGGCGAAATAGGAGCCAAGAGAGTGGATGTGGCGGTAAAACAACCAAAAGCACCGGCTCAAAAGAGTAATTCTCAAAGTGGTAAAAACATAGCCCCACAAATCAAAAACTTTGTGATGGTAAGTAGTGGAAAAGGTGGAGTCGGCAAGACAACTACAACTGTAAACCTAGCTATTGCACTTGCAAGTCAAGGCAAAAAAGTCGGTATCCTAGATTCAGACATATATGGCCCAAATGTACCTAGGATGATGGGAACAGTCGGTAAAAATCCAGAAGTTGTTGGAAATAAAGTTAAACCTATGTTGGTTGACGGTGTTGAGATGATGAGTATGGGGAGTCTTATGGAAGAGGGTCAGTCTCTCATCTGGAGAGGTGCTATGATCATGAAAGCCATAGAGCAACTCTTAAGAGATATACTCTGGAGTGATTTAGATGTACTATTTATCGATATGCCACCTGGAACCGGTGATGCTCAGTTGACTTTGGCTCAAAGCGTGCCTGTGACTGCTGGAGTTTGTGTAACAACTCCACAAATCGTAGCACTAGATGATACTGAGAGAAGTTTGGATATGTTTAAAAAACTTCATATCCCAATAGCCGGAATCGTTGAAAATATGAGTGGCTTTATCTGCCCGGAAACCGGTAAAGAGTATGATATATTTGGCAAAGGAACAACTGAACCATTGGCTAGAAAATTTGACACTCAAATCTTAGGTGAAATTCCGATAGAGCCTGCTATCAGAGAGGGTGGCGATGCAGGAAAACCTGTGACATTTAACCAGCCTCAAAGCCAAAGTGCAAAGAGATATCAAGAAGCTGCTAGTAAGCTTTGGGATTATATAGTAGAAGTAAACGAAGAGGGCGGAGTCGATAACGAAGCGATTCAGCCAACCATCGGCGTAAACGGTGGAGCAAGCGCATGCTCCACAACAAGCGGCGGTTGAGGTTCTTAAATAGCTCTAAGTTTTAGAGATACAAAAATTTAAGAATTTTAAAAATTAAAATTTAAAAGGCGGAGTTTTGCTCTGTCTTTTCCCTCTTTCCTCTTTCCCTTTTTTGCAAAAATATTCATAAAGGTTTTGTTACAAATCCAAATTAGGATATTTTTAGTATGATTTTGTTAAAATACCTAAAACTGCCCTTACGCACTATATCATATCATTAGCAAATAAGAAAGAAGTATAGTGCGTAAGGTCAGTTGAAAATATAAAGAGGAAAGAATATTATGAAAAAATTAAAAACAGCAAAAGAGTTTAAAAAATTAGTATCAAGCATAAATGCTAAAGGATATAGAAAACCACTTGGTTTTGGGATTGCTAAGATAGATAGAGGTCAAAGTGATTATAATCTGGTTTTGCAGGCAAATTTTCCAGTTGTAAATTGGAACGAAAACTTTGGTTCAGCTTCTATATTTTTAGAAGCTCTAAAAGAGAGTGGGGTTGAAGTTGATTTTAGTGGAAGTGAATTTGTAAGCGAGGTAAATAAAAAATTTATCAAATTTGCATACAATGCTTTTTATCCATTTTTAGATGAGGCTACTGGAGATGCTCATAAAAATGTACAAGTTATAAATGTTCTTAAATGGATAAAAAAAGATGTTGATTTGAGAGACTATAGAGTTGTATTTATATTTGAAGATGAGTCTCCAAAAAGTGTTGAGAGCGTCTATCTTAAACTTTATGCACTTTCAAGCGGAAAAGCGGAACTTAGAAGTTTAAATCTAAATGGGGCTTTTGGAGTGTTGCCAAATGTTGCGTGGAGTGGAAGAGAGCCTATAGAGTTAAATTGGTTAAGAGAAAATGAGATAGAGTTGAAACTCTTGGGAGAATATCCAACCATAGACAGTGTCGATAAATTTCCAAGATTTCTCTCTCATATCATTCCAGCTGATAATACAAGAATCTTAGATAGTTCAAAAGTTCGCATGGGTGCACAATTAGCAGCAGGTACTACAGTGATGCCAGGAGCTAGCTATATCAATTTTAATGCAGGCACGACTGGAGCTGTTATGGTTGAGGGTCGCATAAGCTCATCAGCGATAGTGAGTAAAGGAAGTGATGTTGGAGGCGGAGCTAGTATCCTAGGAGTGCTAAGTGGTACAAATGGAAATCCGGTAAGCATAGGAGAAAACACCCTTCTTGGAGCAAACTCGGTTACTGGCATACCTTTGGGTGATGGCTGTATAGTTGATGCAGGCATTGCTATACTAGAGGGTACAAAGATAGCTATAGCTCCAAATCAACTCCAGAAGATAAAAGAGGTAAATCCTGAATTTACATGTGAAATTAGTGACGAAGTTCAATTTTTCAAAGGTTTAGACCTAGCAGGGATAAATGGCATACACTTTAGACAAAACAGCACAAACGGTATGATTCAAGCCCTTAGGAGCCAAAGAGAAGTGGTTTTAAATAGCGAATTGCACTAAATAATTTAGTTTTGGGAAGTTTTAGGGGCTTTTAGTCCCTAAAACATGGTTTAAAGTTTCTACTAGATTATTTACCAATTCTTTTTTTTCATCAGATAAGTTTAGTCTGATTCCATATCTGAATGCTCTCTCTTTACCGATGATACTTGTTAAGATACCTTGAGATTTAAAATTTAAACTAAGAGAGTTCTCTTTGTCTTCATATAAAACATACACTACTACATCTTCACCTTTTTCCATATCACTTTTATCTAGGCTTAGTACCCCGATACCGCCTTCGCTGATGTCTATTAGTGTGCCTGAGATATTTTTATCTCCGCTAACGATGCGAATAAAACTATTGTTAGCGATTCTAGCCCTAGGGTATTTTCTATTTAAAAGGGGTTGTATATCTAATTTTTTTACATCATTTAGTATGAGAGTATGATCTTGTTCACAAAAGATTTTTGCCCCCACTTCAAAATAAACTCTTTGGTTTTCATCTAGGAGAATAAGCTGGCTAGAGTCATCTTGAAACATTTTAAAATCTTCTTCGTTTAACTTTATGATAATAGAATTTTTTTCAACTTCAACTA